>NZ_JBEPFL010000011.1:0-224023 GCF_040301925.1 Streptomyces sp. NPDC000075 | reverse complement strand
TTGGTCTCGATACCGAGGGACAGCGGGGTCACGTCGAGGAGCAGGACGTCCTTGACCTCACCCTTGAGCACACCGGCCTGGAGGGTGGCGCCGATCGCGACGACCTCGTCCGGGTTGACGCCCTTGTGCGGATCCTTGCCGGTCAGCTCCCTGACCAGCTCCGTCACGGCGGGCATGCGGGTGGAGCCGCCGACCAGGATGACGTGGTCGATGTCCGAGACCTTGATTTTCGCGTCTTCGACCGCGTTGTGGAACGGTGCTTTGCAGCGCTCCAGCAGGTCGGCGGTCAGCTGCTCGAACTGCGAGCGTGTGAGCTTCTCGTCCAGGTGCAGGGGGCCCTCGGCGGAGGCGGAGATGTAGGGCAGGTTGATGTTGGTCTCGGTGGCGGCGGACAGCTCGATCTTCGCCTTCTCGGCGGCCTCGCGCAGACGCTGGAGCGCCATCTTGTCCTTGGACAGGTCGACGCCGTAGTTGTTCCGGAACTGCTTCACGAGGTGGTCGACGATCTTCTGGTCCCAGTCGTCGCCGCCGAGGTGGGTGTCGCCGTTGGTGGACTTGACCTCCACCAGGCCCTCGCCGATCTCCAGGAGGGACACGTCGAAGGTGCCGCCTCCGAGGTCGAAGACGAGGATCGTCTGGTCGGTCTCCCTGTCCAGGCCGTACGCCAGCGCCGCGGAGGTCGGCTCGTTGATGATCCGCAGCACCTTCAGACCGGCGATCTCTCCGGCCTCCTTCGTCGCGGTGCGCTGGGAGTCGTTGAAGTACGCCGGAACGGTGATCACGGCGTCCGTGACGTCCTCACCGAGATACGCCTCCGCGTCGCGCTTCAGCTTCTGCAGGACGCGGGCCGAGATCTCCTGCGCCGTGTACCGCTTGCCGTCGATGTCGGCGGCCTCCGGGAAACGCCAGTCCGCCTCGCCGATGTGGCGCTTGACGGACCGGGCGGTGCGGTCGACGTTCGTCACCGCCTGCCGCTTGGCGATTTCGCCGACCAGGACCTCTCCGCCCTTGCCGAAGGCCACGACGGAAGGGGTGGTCCTGTTTCCTTCGGTGCTGGTGATGACCGTGGGCTCGCCGCCTTCGAGGACTGCGACGACGGAGTTGGTCGTGCCCAGGTCGATCCCGACTGCGCGTGTCATCATCCGCTCCTCTCAGATCCATGAACTTCTCGACTGCTGACTCCTCCGGGCGACCCGAGCAGGACCGCCGCTGTACCGGTCCGCCGCAGAAGGTGCCGTACAAGGGGTGACGTGACGCTCACCAACCTCAGAGCGGTGCCTTTTCGGGCTGCCCGGCGGCGGGCTTCCAGCAGGACGCCGAGTCCGTAGCAGTCACAGAACTCGACTCCGCTGAAGTCGACCTCCACCACATGCGCGCCGTCGGACAGCGCCTCATCCAGGGTGAGTCGCAGCTGCGGCGCGCTCTGGATGTCGATCTCTCCCGAGACGGCGACGTTGAGGTGCGCGTCGGGGCGCTGCCGGATCGCGGCCGTCAGAGGCGGCATTTCGGCCATGACCGCAACCTCGCTTTCGTCCCGGTTGACCACCTGCGGGGCCTGATCCCGATCTTCCGGGGCTTCGCCTTCTCAGCCACCGGAATGCTCAGCCGCACACACCGGCCTCGTAGGAGGCCATCACCGGTCACTCCTCTCGCCACTCATCCCCAGATGCACACACCACCTATATAGCTCGCGGCAATAAAGTTGACAAGACCCGACTCAAGGCAGGTGCGCCGAGGACACGCTGCGAGGCATCCGGGTCGCCGAGCGTGTCGAGCCCCGCAAGATCGCCATCGGCGGCGGATCCGGCCGCAGGAAGGTCGTCGGCCGACCGGGCCGGTACCAGCGGCGGAGGGCGGGGAACCCGATCCCCCGCCCTCCCCCACCGATGATCTCTGTGGGGCGTCCTGCGAACCGTTCAGAGCCAGCCGCGTCGGCCGGCCTTCAGGCCCGCTTCGAAGCGGCTCGTGGCGTCGAGGCGTTCCATCAGCGCGGCCATCTGGCGTCGGACGGTGCGCAGGGAAAGACCGAGGCGCTTGCTGGCGGCTTCGTCGGTCATGCCGGCCGCGAGAAGTCTGAGCAGGCTGCGCTCTGCGGAGGCGAGGCCTTCCGCGTCCCTGTCGACGCGGGGGTCGGTGTCCAGGGGCAGGGCGTTCTCCCAGGTCTGTTCGAACAGAGCGACGAGCGCGGCGACGATCCCGGGGGCTGTGGTGCACAGAGCGCCCTTGCGGGTGTGGGAGGGGTCTATCGGGACGATGGCGGTCCGGCGGTCGAACACGATCAGCCGGGGCGGGGTGGCCGGACTGGTACGCACCTGACCGCCCCGATCGTTGATCCAGCGGGCGTGGGCGAGGGTGGCGGGGTCGTTGCGGGCGGTGTCCTGGTAGATCGTCAGGAAGCGGACGCCCCTGTCCAGTGCGCTCTCGTCGAGGGGACGTGCGGCGTCCAGACTGGCTTGGGACTGGGCACCGCCCGGTTCGATGGCGAGGCACTCGCCGCGTAGTCCCCGGGTGAGGGTTTCGAGCCTTCTCTGGATCGCGTCGAGGCCGATCAGGCGCTCTCCCACTTCCGTGTCGGCCGGGCCGGGCTCCCGGGCGAGGGCGGCTACGGTGCGGGCGGCGATTTCCCTGCCCAGGCTGATCTGCCGCTGGCGGTGCAGGAGTTCCGCTTCGTGGCGGTGCAGGATGATGTCGAAGCCGATCTCGGGACTGACCGCCCGGAGCGTGCCGCTCCGGTCCCGGGAGGGCTGCAGCAGCCCCATGTCGAGAAGATGCTCCAGGCAGGCGCCCACGTCACCTGTGGAGATGCCCAGGCGGGACGCGAGGTCTTCGACCCCCTCGGCCGATCCTGCCAGCAGGCTCCGGTAGACGGCCTCCTGGGTTCGGTCCAGACCGAGGATCTCCAGTCCTGATGTGTCGTTCATTCCCCCACCCCCACGCACGCCGGAAGGCGTGCCCGTCGTATGCGAAACGTCCGGGCATCCGGCGGTTGGTCAGACCGCCTGGTCCTGGGGCGTGACCTCACACATGGGGGCCGCGCCGCTCACTGTGGGATGCCAGGGCGACACGGCTGTTCCGCCCGACCCGTGTCCCTCGAAGGGAACCGAGTGATCGCGCGCGAAGCGGTCGCCTTGACCAGCGTGCCCGCCGGTGCCTCGTTGTTCAATGAGGGATACGGGAACCCGCGTTTAGCGGGGCTCAACGTGAACGCCACGTCGGTGCCCGGCTTTCGAGCGCGACGACCGCGACGACCGCGGCGTCCGTGAGGCGTGCGGCACGCGGACGTCACCTTGCTGCCAAGACACTTTGGTGACCTGCGCAAGGTCTTCAGCCCTGGCACCCGGTGGCACAAGATGTTGATCACCGAGAGGGGCGACACCGGCGAGGCAGCCGGGTGCAGGCCCGATCGGAACCGTCTCGCCACCACCCCGCACCGCCCGCCGGGCGCTGCCCTATCGAGAGAAGCCTTAACGTGTCCATGTCGTTTTCTTCGTCCGTGAGCCGCATCGCCCTCACCTTCGCCCTCGCCCTCGCCTTCGGCGCCCTGACCATCGCGGGGGCGGGCATCGGGTGGGACGCTCACCCCGCGGAGACCACGACCGCCGTCAACGGGCCGGCCGTGGCCATCGGGTGGGACGCGCCGCGCGCCGGCTCCATAGGCTGGGACTGACTCTCCCCCGCAGGACGCCCCCATCCAGCACGCCGACCATGCACATCGTCCGCACCCTCATGAGGGCCGCGCCTGAAGCCGCCACGACCGTCCAGGGCTCTCACGTGTTGCTCGATCTGCTCTGGGCGCACGCCACCCCCGGCGACGGGGTCGAGCACATCGCCGTGCGGTCCGTCCCGCACGGGATGGAGGCCACCTTCTTCCTCACCGCCGTCTCCGACGAGGCCGCCGTGGGTTGCGCACGAGCGCTGCTCCTGCGGGCTCGTGCGCCGATCGCCACTCACGGCCTCACCGCCCTTCCGCTCCCCTAGAAGCGGGGCCGGCGCACGATCCCCTCCCGCGCCCTCACACCTCACTCGGCTTCGGCCCTTTCCTTCCTCATTCCTCATTCCTCGCCAATTGGAGCTTTGTCATGTCCATGTTTATGTCCGCAATGGTCACTCCCCGTCGCGCCCTCGCCCTGTCGATCGCCGCCGCCTCCTTCACCCTCGCCGCCACCGCGGCGCAGCCGGCAGTGGCGGCTCCCGCGCCGAGCGTCGTGCAGGCGGCCACGGTCGCGGAATCCACGGTCGGCGGTGCGATCACCCGGACGGAGATCATCGAGCGCGCCAAGTACTGGCTCGGCAAGGGCATCCCGTACGACCAGGGCGGCAGTTACGCCGACGTGAACGGGCGGAACTACCGCACCGACTGCTCCGGATACGTCTCGATGGCCTGGCACCTGTCGACGAGCCTGAACACCCAGTCTCTGGAGAGCTCCCCGGAGGTCTACGAGATACCGCGCGGCGACCTCAAGCCGGGCGACATCCTCAACAGCTACTACGACCACGTCATCCTCTTCGACCAGTGGGACGACGCCGCCCACACCAAGTTCTCCTACTACTCCTTCGGATCGACCCCGGTGAAGCACGTCACCGGTATGTCCATCAACGCGGGTTCCATCGACGGCCACCCCAACGGCGACTACAAGGCGCTCCGGTACAAGCGGGTCACCGACACCCCGTCTCCGGTGTTCACGCAGACGGTGGCAGCGGACTTCAACGGTGACGGTGCGGCGGACATCATCGCCCGGGACGGTTCGGCGACGCTGAAGATGTGGACGCACAACGCCGGCGGCTACTTCAACGCCCCGGTGAACGTGACCACGGGGTGGAACTTCACTCAGACCGTGGCGGCCGACTTCACCGGTGACGGCAAGGCCGACCTCATCGCCAAGGACGGCTCGGGCAACCTGAAACTGTGGCCGGGCCGAGGTGACGGCACGTTCGGCTCCGCAGTACAGCTGACGGGCGGCTGGAACTTCACGCAGACGGCGGCGGCCGACTTCGACGGCAACGGCAAGGCCGACCTCATCGCCCGTGACGGCGACGGCAACCTGAAGATCTGGGCGGGCCGGGGTGACGGCACGTTCGGGGCGCCGGCGCAGCTGTCGGGCGGCTGGAACTTCACGCAGACCGTGGCCGCGGACTTCAACGGCGATGGTCAAGGAGACATCGTCGCGAAGGACGCCGACGGGAACCTGAAGATGTGGACCCACAACGCGGGCGGCTACTTCAACCAGGCCGTCGACGTCACGGCCGGATGGGAGTTCTCCCAGACCACGGCGGCCGACTTCGACGGGAACGGCAAGGCCGACCTCATCGCCCGCAACGACAACAACGGTGACCTCACCATCTGGGCCGGCCGCGGCAACGGCACCTTCGGCGCCCCCGCCAAGCTCACCGGCGGCTGGTGACCCCGCACCACCCCACCCCGCCGGTGCCGTGCGGACGTCTCCGCACGGCACCGGCCCCGGCGACGCCGGGTTCTCGATTCCTCTCCCCCTGTCCGGAAGGTTCCTTCGCCATGTCCTCTCCCGTCCCCGTCCCCGTCCGCGTCACCCGTCACCGCCTCCTCGCCCTCTCGCTCGCGGCCTGCTGCACGATGACCGCACTCGCAGGGTCGGCGGGAGCCGCCCACGCCGCCTCGCTCAGCACCTGGGAGAAGCTCGCCCAGTGCGAGAGCGGCGGTGACTGGAGCAACGTCCACAGCCCGCACTACGGTGGGCTCCAGTTCACTCTCGACACCTGGCAGTCGATCGGCGGGACGCGGTACGCGCCCTATCCGCACCAGGCCACGAAGAACGAGCAGATACTTATGGGGCAGAAGCTCCTCGATACCGCAGGTGAGAGCCAGTGGCCCTACTGCGGTCCCCTGGTGGGCCTCGGCGCCGACCACGCCGACCCGTTCCCCGTGGACGTACCGCCCGCGCCGGTGTTCACGCAGACGGCGGCCGCGGACTTCAACGGGGACGGCGCGGCCGACATCGTGGCTCGGGACAGCGCGGGCAATCTGAAGATGTGGACGCACAACGCCGGCGGCTACTTCAACGCGCCGGTGAACGTGACGGCGGGGTGGAACTTCACCCAGACCGTGGCCGCCGACTTCAACGGCGACGCCAAGGCCGACCTCATGGCCCGCGACTCCGACGGCACCCTCAAGCTGTGGACGGGCCGGGGTAACGGCACGTTCAACGCGGCCGTGAACGTGACCGGCGGCTGGAACTTCTCCCAGACCGCCGCCGCCGACTTCGACGGCAACGGCAAGACCGACCTCATCGCCCGCGACACCGACGGCAACCTCAAGATCTGGGCCGGCCGGGGCGACGGCACCTTCAACGCCGCCGCCCACCTCAGCGCCGGCTGGAACTTCACCCAGACCGCCGCCGCCGACTTCAACGGCGACGGAGCCGCCGACATCATCGCCAAGGACGCGGGCGGCACCCTCAAGATGTGGACCCACAACGCGGTCGGCTACTTCAACGCCCCCGTCAACGTCACCGGCGGCTGGAACTTCTCCCAGACCACCGCAGCCGACTTCGACGGCAACGGCAAGACCGACCTCATCGCCCGCAACGACAACAACGGCGAGCTCACCATCTGGGCCGGCCAGGGCAACGGCACCTTCAGCAGCCCCGCCAAGCTCAGCGGCGGCTGGTAACCCCCACCACGGCCCCGGCCGCAGACATCGCCAACGTCGGCGACGTCGCCGACATCGCCGGCATCGACCAAGCCACGAAAGGCACTCATCCCCATGTCACGCACCGCATTCGGGGCCGCCAGGACACCAGTGGTGGCGACCGCCCTCGTTCTCGCACTGGCCACCACCGGTCTCGCCACCACCGCCGCGAGCGCCAGCGAGAGCGTCTATCCGTCGTTCGCGGCCGCCTTCAACAACGTCGGCATCGCCACCCAGGCCAACCCCGGGGCGGCGAACCTCGACGGGCACGGCGACAGCCTCTCCGCCGACGCGCTCGACGCCGCGGGATGGACCCGCGGGGCCCGGGTCACCGTCAGCGGCACCACCTACACCCTGCCCGACGTCGCGCCCGGCCAGCCGGACAACGTCGTCGCCGAGGGCCAGCGGGTACCGGTGTCCGGCTCCGGCAACGCCCTCGGCTTCCTGCTCACCGCCACCGGCGGCGGTACGGTGAGCGGCACCGGAAGCGTGCACTACAGCGACGGCACCACCTCGGCATACGCCCTGGACGGCGTCGGCGACTGGGCCGACGGCAACCCCCTCGTGGCCGCCGTCACCATGAACCGTACGGCCACCCGGGCAGGCAGGCCGGTGAAGCTCTACGCCGTCACCGTTCCGGTCACCCGGGGCAAGACGGTCACCGCCGTCACCTTGCCCGCCGCCACCGCGGACAAGCGCCTCCACGTCTTCTCCACGGCGGTACGCAGCACGGCCCCCGCACCCGGCGGGGCCTCCTGGACGGGAAGCTGGGCGGCGTCCACCGACTCGGCGCAACCCACCGCCATGGGGGAGGGGGCGTATCCCGACTGGACGAACCAGACGTTCCGCATGGTCGTCAATCCCCACACCAGCGGCAGCACGGTCCGCCTGCGGTTCGCCAGCACCTTCTCGCCCGAGCCCCTGAAACTCGGTCACGTCACGGTCGCGGCACAGTCCGCCGGGGGAACGGCCACGCAGACCCCTGTCACCGTGACGTTCGGCGGCAGCCAGCAGGTCACCCTGGCGGCCGGCGCCGAACTGGTCAGCGACCCCGTTCCCCTGGCCGTCACCGCCGGGAAGAACCTGCTGGTCAGCTACTACCTGCCGGGTACGGTGAAGTCCTTCGCCCACCACGGCTACACCAAGACCACCTCGTACGCCACCGCGTGGAAGGGCGGTGACCGGTCGGCCGATGTGGGCCAGAGCGCCTTCCCGTTCGACAAGGTCACCTTCTGGGGCGTGGTCAGCGGGGTCGACGTCGCCGCGAGCGGAAACCCGGGCACCGTGGTCGCCCTCGGCGACTCGCAGACCGACGCCGCGCACAGCACCCTGAACACCAACCGCCGCTGGCCCGATTTCTACGCGGCCTTCCTCAAGCAGAAGGGCGACGTCAGCGGCGTCCTCAACGCCGGCATCAGCGGCAACCGTCTCCTGGACGACCTCGCGAACGGTAACGGGCCCAGTGCGCTGAGCCGCCTCGACCGCGACGTCTTCGCGCAGCCCGACGTCCGTGAGGTCGTCCTCTACGAGGGCGTCAACGACATCATCGGCGGCGGCGCCACGGCGACCACGGTCACGGACTCCATCCGGAGCATCGCGGCCCAGGCACGCGCCCGCGGGATCCGCGTCACCGTCGCCACCATCCCCGGTTTCTCCGGCTACGGCGCCGGCACGGCCTTCCGCTCCCGCGAAGCGGTGAGGCAGGCGGTGAACGCCTACATCCGCACCACGGACGATATCGACGACTACGTCGACTTCGACGTCGCCACCAAGGACCTCGACGATCCCTACGCCATCCGGCCCGCGGTCGCGAGCACGGACAAACTGCACTTCAACGACGCCGGCACGGAGCTCCTCGCCCGCACGCTGGCCGACCGCGCCCCTCGGGCGCAGCTCCCGATGGGGGAGACCACGTCCGCCGACTTCAACGGCGACTCGGTCTCCGACCTTCTGGCCCGGCACGACCCCACGGGCACCCTGAAGGTGTGGCTCGGGCGCGGCGACGGCACCTTCGCCGCGGCGAAGAACGTCACTGGCGGCTGGCAGCATTACGCGCAGACCGTCGCGGCGGACTTCACGGGGGACGGCAAAGCCGACATCATGGCCCGCTATGAAGGTCCGGCCGACGAGAACGTCCCCCAGAACACGCTCCGCCTGTGGGTCGGCCGGGGTGATGGCACCTTCCTGCCGCCCACGAACGTGACCGGCGGCTGGAACTTCACCCAGACCACCGCAGCCGACTTCGACGGCAACGGCAAGACCGACCTCATCGCCCGCGACACCGACGGCAACCTCAAGATCTGGGCCGGCCGGGGCGACGGCACCTTCAATGCCCCCGCCCACCTCACCGCCGGCTGGAACTTCACCCAGACGACCGCGGCCGACTTCAACGGCGACGGAGCCGCCGACATCATCGCCCGCGACCCCGCCACCGGCACGCTCAAGATGTGGACCCACAACGCGGGCGGCTACTTCAACGCCCCCGTCAACGTCACCGGCGGCTGGAACTTCAGCCAGACCACCGCGGCGGGTGACATCGACGGCGACGGCAAGGCCGACATCCTCGCCCGGGACAACGCCACCGGCACACTCAGAGCCTGGCCGGGCCGAGGCGATGCCACCTTCCACGCCGCCCACGACGTCACCGGCGGCTGGTAGCCCTCAGGTCTTCCTGAGGAGCTGGGTCGCCGCGCGGCCGAACATGAGGCGGGCCGTCCCTTTCAGGACTCCGTCGAAGAGGCGGGGCAGGAAGCGGATGCGCAGTTCCTCCCGCCACACCACCCGGCTACGGCCCCCCGGGCCTGGCCGGACCTCGATCTCCGCCCAGCCCAGGACGACCCGGCCGCGTTTCTCCACCCGGCACAGGCCGGGCTCGTCGCCCACCGGCGGCCGCCAGACCGTCACCTCCATGACGTCGTCGACGGCCACCCGTCCGACGCCCGACCGGGCCACGAAACGCGTTCCCTCACGGGTCGGCGGCGCGGTGAGCAGCTCGATCCCGGTCAGCGGGACCGCGTCGGCGTGGCGGGGCCAGTCCGTCAGCCTGCGCCACGCCTCCGAGGGGGCGAGCGGGGGCGTGCGTTCGAAGGAGAAGGTGGGCACGGCACGATCGTAGAGAACCACTCTCGCCGCCGGTTGTTGCGGCGGCGTTGCGGTCGTGTGGCGGCCGGCGCGGGTGGCCGGTCCGCCCACGACGGCGGCCCGCTTACGATCAGCACCGGGGCACTCCGCTCCCCCGCGTGGTCCGTACGCGCGACCGCCCCGCTGGAACCACCCGTGCCCGAGTGAGGAACCGCAGATGCCCGCCCCGCTGAACAGCCCCTACCGGCAACTCCGCGGCGGCGACGGCCGACGGGAGGTGAACACCTCCGCGGTGCTGCGGACCGTGCTCGACCACGGTCCGGTGGCGCGCAGGCGGATCGCGGCCCTCACCGGGCTCAGCCCGGCGGCGGTCTCACGGCAGGTGGCCGACCTCGCCGGTCTGGGGCTGGTGCGGGAGCGCCCCGAACTGGTCGCCGCGGCGGGCGTCGGCCGCCCGCAGGTTCCGGTGGACATCGACTGTGGCCGGGTCGCGGTGGCCGGTGTGCACATCGGGGTGCCGGGCGCGACGCTGTCCCTGATCGACCTGCGCGGGCGCGTCCTGGCCCGGGAGGACGTGAGCGGCCGGGATCCCGGCCCGGCCGGGATCCTGGGACGGGTGACCAGCCGGCTGCCCGCCTTCCTCGACGCCCACCGGGGCGGCCTCACCCTCGCGGGTGTGGGTGCGGTGCTGGGCGGAAGGGTGGATCCGGAGCGGGGGATCGCGGTGCGGCACGAACCGCTCGGCTGGTACGAAGTACCGCTGCGCGACGCGCTGGAGCGGGCCACCGGACTGCCGGTGTACGTCGACAACCACGCCCGCGCCCTCGCCCAGTCGGAGATCCTCTTCGGCCATCCCGATGCGCAGCACAGCATCGTGGCGGTCTTCGTGGGCCATGTGGTCGACGCGGCCCTGGGCAGCGGCGGCCGGGTGCACCTCGGCCCGCGCGCGGCCACCAGCGACGTGGCGCACCAGCCCGTACCCGGCAGCCGGGCGAAGTGCCCCTGCGGCAGGACCGGCTGCTTCGAGGCGGTGGTCTCCGACACCGTCCTCTTCGCGGAAGCCGCTCGGCGGGGTATCGTCGCCGAACCGGACCGCACTCTGCTCTGCGAGGCCGTGGCGGCGGGACATCCCGGCGCTGATCATCTGGTGCGGCACCGGGCGCGGTTGATCGGCCGGGCGGTCGCGCTCCTGGCGGACCTGGTCAATCCGGACGTGGTGGTGGTGCACGAGACCTTCTCGGGGGCCCATCCCCGGTACCTCGACGCGATCCGTGAGGAGGCGGTCGAGCGCTCGCACCTGTGTGACGACCCGGAGCGGATCGTCGCTCCGGGAACCGGGGAACGGGCACTGGACGTCGCGGCCGGCACGGCCGTTCTGGCCAACATCTACGCCGATCCGCTACGGGCGGTGGCGTTTGACCAATCATCGGGTGTCTGACAATCTGCGCGCATGACCCCGACCGTGCGGCTCGTTTCCCGCCGGCATGTCGACCTCTGTCGCCATGCCAGCGCGATCTGTGCCGTGCCGTCGCCGGGCTGTCCCCGCTGATCTCGACTTCAGCCTGACGCCGGCCGGCCCGCCCGGGCCGCGGCCCCGCCGTACCCGCCCTTCCCGTTCCGCGTTCTGCGGGACGCCCGGGCGCCACGGCCGCTCCCCCGCACCGCGTTTCGCGATCCTGACCGGATCTCCGCGTCGCGGCTCCCCCTGCTCCCCGTTCCCCCTGCGATGGACCGCACCCGGTCCCACCTGGGGTGAATTAGTTCCGCTCAGATTGCAATTAAGTTTCGCTTCCTCTCCCCAAGGCGGTTCCCTCATGACCACGCTCCCTCCCCTCTCCCGGCGGGGCCTGCTGCGCGCCGTGGGTGCCGGCTCCCTCCTCATGACGCTGGGGGCCTGCCGCTCCGCGGTCGACGACAGCGCGCCGGCCGCCGCGGCGAGCCCCCGCAGGGGAGGCACGCTGACGATCGCGCACGGGGTCGACTTCACTCCGGCCCTGCTCTTCGCGGTGAGCGCGATGACCCTCGTCCCACGCCTCGTCTTCAACACCCTCACCCGCTACGACGACAAGCTGCGGCCGCAGCCGGAGCTGGCGAAGTCCTGGCAGGTGGCCCCGGACGGCAAGAGCATCACCTTCACGCTCCGCGACGACGTCACCTTCCACAACGGCCGCAAGTTCACGGCGGACGACGTCATCTTCGCGGTGCAGAACCTCCAGAACCCCGTACGGGCCGCCCAGCTGAGATCCACGGCGGCCGCGGTCACCTCGTTCGAGAAGCGGGGCGACCACGAGATCACCCTCGGCCTCGCCCACCCCGTCAGCAACCTGTTCGACCTCTTCGAGTTCATGTTCATCGCCGACAAGGACTCCGTCGAGGACGCCGTCGCCGGCAAGCGGCTCATCGGCACCGGGCCCTACACCTTCACCGGCCGCAACCCCGGCGCCTCCCTCAGCTTCGCGCGCAATGAGCGCTACTGGCAGCCCGGCCGCCCCTACCTGGACAAGGTCGAGATACGCGTCATCCCGCAGCCCGACGCGCTGCTCTCCTCGCTCCGCACCGCCCAGTCGCAGCTCTCGTTCGACGTCCGGGGTCAGGACGTGGCGCAGCTGAAGGACGACAAGCAGTTCCGGATCAAGGGCTACGACACCGGCGCCGGCGCCCTCTACCTCGGCGCGAACGTCAAGGAGCAGTACACCGACGACAAGCGCGTGCGCCAGGCGCTGTCCTGGGCCGTCGACCGCGAGCGCATCGTCAAGCAGGTCCTCGGCGGCTACGGCCAGGCGAGCGCGGCCCCCTGGCCGAAGTCCTCCCCGGCGTACAGCGACGCCAACGCCACCCGCTACACGCACGATCCGGACAAGGCGCGGGCCCTGCTGAAGGAGGCCGGGCACGACAGCCTGTCCCTGCCGCTCGCCCACGCGTCGGTCCCCAGGGTGACGGCCATCGCCCAGATCATCCAGTACGACCTGAAGCAGATCGGCATCACCACCGAGCTCCAGCCGTACGACTCGGCGACCATGCAGAAGAAGCTGATCGCCCAGCAGATGCCGGCGCTGTGGACGATGGGCCACGGGTTCGCCCAGGTCCACCCGTCCACCCTGGCCGTCAGCGCCTACCCCTTCAACGAGGCCAAGAACACCTCGCAGTTCAGCTCTCCCGCCTACACCGAGGCGGTACGGGCGGCATGGGTGCGCGATGACGCGGAGGGCCCCGAGGCTCTGGCGGCCTACCAGCGGATCAGCGACCAGCTCCTCGACGAGGCCTTCATCATCGACCTCGCGGTGGAGGCCCAGGTGGAGGTCGCCACGGCCAAGGTGCGCGGAGCGGACCTGAACAAGTTCGGCTACCTCATCCTCGACGACGCGTACCTGGTGTGACGCCGTGCGCTCCTACCTGTTGAAGAGGGTTCCCTCCGCGCTGCTCGTCCTGGCGCTCGCCTCGTTCGTCATCTTCGTGATCCTGCGCCTCATCCCGGGCGACCCGGCCACCACCCTGGCCGGGCCGGACGCCGGACCCGCGGCCGTCGCGGCGATCCGCGCCCGGCTCGGCCTGGACCGGCCGCTGCCGGTCCAGTACGTCGCCTGGCTCGGCGATCTCGTACGGGGTGACCTCGGACCCTCGTACGCCATCGGCGGCGAGGTCTCCGACCTCATCGGCCAGGGGCTGGGCCGGACGGTGGAGCTGACCATCGGCGCGCTGGCGCTGACGGTCGCGCTCGGCCTGGCCCTGGGGCTGCTCGGGGCGACCGGGCGCGGTCGCGGGGTGCGCGGCGCGGCGCGGGCGGTGGCCACCGCCGCGCTGGCCGTGCCGCCGTTCGTCACCGGCATCGTGCTGGTGCTGGTGTTCGCGGTGGCCCTGCGCCTGCTGCCCGCCGGCGGGTACCGGTCGGTGCTCGACGCCCCCGACATCGGCCTGCAATACCTGCTGCTGCCCGCTCTGTGCCTCGCCCTGCCGAGCGGCGCCGTCCTCGGCCGCTACCTCAAGGACGGGCTGGAGCGCGCCCTGGCCGAGGACTACGTACGCACCGCCACGGCCGTGGGCGTCACCCGCCGGCGCATCATCTGGCGGCACG
This sequence comes from Streptomyces sp. NPDC000075, assembly GCF_040301925.1. NCBI lineage: Bacteria > Bacillati > Actinomycetota > Actinomycetes > Kitasatosporales > Streptomycetaceae > Streptomyces > Streptomyces sp. NPDC000075. Next base: position 210,206 of record NZ_JBEPFL010000011.1, on the reverse strand, counting down.
CGCTGCCCAATGCCCTGCCGTCGTCCGTCACCGTACTCGGCATGCAGATCGGGCAACTGCTCAGCGGAGCCGTGGTGGTCGAGGCCGTCTTCGCCTGGCCGGGGCTCGGCATGCTCGCCGAGCAGGGGGTGGTCCGCCGCGACTACCCCGTCGTCCAGGCCCTGCTCCTGCTGCTGGTCGCGGTGTTCGTCGCCGTCCAGCTGCTCACCGACATCGCCTACGCCTGGCTGGACCCCCGGATCAGGTGGGAGTGAACCATGACGACCACGCCCACGACCACGCCCATGACCACGACCACGACCACGACCACCACCCTCCCGCTCCGCGCCCGCAACGCCTACGTGGGCGGACTGCTCACCGTCCGGGGCATCACCGGACTCGCCCTGGTGTCCGCGATCGCCCTGGCCGCCCTGCTGGCGCCGCTGCTCACCTCGGCCGACCCGCTGGCGCAGAGCGGCGACGCCCTGCTCGGTCCGTCGGCGCGGCATCCGTTCGGCACGGACGACCTCGGACGGGACCTCTTCAGCCGGGTGCTCCACGGCATCCGCGCGGACCTCGCCATCGGTCTGTCGGCCGTGCCCCTCGCCGCCGCCGCGGGCTGCGCCCTCGCCCTGCTCTCCGTCTCCTCCCGGGCCGCCGATGCCGCCGTCCAGCGGGCGTTCGACCTCGTGCTGGCCTTCCCCGGGCTGATCCTCGCCCTGACCGTCACCGCCATCTGGGGGCCGGGCCGGCTGCCCGTCGTGGCCGTCATCGCCCTGGCGGAGACACCCGCGTTCGGCCGGCTGCTGCGGGGCGGCATCCTCGTCCAGCGCGAACGCGAGTACGCCGTCGCCGCACGGGTCGGCGGCGCGGGGCGGCTGCGGGTGCTGTTCCGGCATGTCCTGCCCAACGCGATCGACCCCATCGTGGTCCAGATCGCCACCGCCCTGTCGATCGCCGTGTTCATCGAGGGCGCCATGAGCTTCATCGGGGTCGGCATCAGGCCCCCGGAGCCCTCGCTCGGCAGCATCCTCAGCCAGTCCACGGGCTACATGGGCACCCACCCCGCCTTCGCGGTGGCACCGCTGATCGCGGTGACCGCACTCGTCATCGGCTTCACCCTCGTCGCGGAAGCCCTGAACCGGGGGATCCGGCAGTGACCCAGGCCACGACCAGTACCAGTAGCAGCACCGGCACCACCGGCACCACCACCTCCGGCCCGCGCGCCCGCCCCGTGCTGGACGTGCGCGGCCTGCACGTCGAGTTCCCGCTCGGTGGCCGGACCGCGCACGCGCTCCGGGGCGTCGACCTCTCCCTCGCCGCCGGGGACACGCTGGGAATCGTGGGCGAGTCCGGCTCGGGCAAATCGACCCTGGCCCTCGCCCTGACGCGCATGCTCCCCGGCACCGGCCGCATCACGGACGGCTCCGTGCTGCTCGACGGCCAGGATCTCGCCACCGCTCCCGAGGAGGCACTGCGCCGGGTACGCGGCGGGCGGATCGGGATGATCTTCCAGGACCCCATGGCCTCCCTCAACCCGGTGCTCTCCATCGGACAGCACCTGGACGAGGCGCTGCGCGCACACGGGCGCGGCGACCGGCGCTCGCGCCGCGGCCGCACGCTGGAACTCCTGGACCTGGTGGGCATTCCCGACCCCGCGCGGCGCATCGACGACCACCCGCACCAGTTCTCCGGCGGTATGCGCCAGCGCGTCATGATCGCCCTCGCGCTGGCCAACGAACCCGACGTGCTGATCGCCGACGAACCGACCACGGCGCTCGACGCCACGGTGCAGGACCAGATCCTGACCCTGCTCGAACGGCTGAACAGGGAAACGGGCACCGCTCTCGTGCTCATCACCCACGACATCGGCGTCGTCGCCCGCTCCTGCCGTCGCGTGCTGGTCATGTACGGCGGCACGGTCGTCGAGGACGGGCCCACCGACCGGGTCCTCACGGACCCCCGGCACCCCTACACCGCCGGACTGCTGGCGGCCGTGCCCCGGCTGGAGTCCGCCTCGGGAACCCGGCTGCGGAGCATTCCCGGCAGCCCGCCCGACCCCGCCGCCACCCTCCGGGGCTGCGCGTTCGCGCCTCGCTGCGCGCTGGCCGAGGACCGCTGCCACGACCAGGCGCCCGTGCTGGCCCGGGTTTCGGACGGGGTCCGCGCCGCGTGCTGGGTCACCGGTCCGAAGGACGTCGTCATCGCGGAACCTCCCGAGGACCTCCGTAGCCGGCCGGCCGAGGACCCGGCCCCGGACCCGGCCGCCGCGCCGTTGCTGGAGGTCACCGGGCTGCGCAAGACGTTCCCCGGCCGGGGGCGTGCCGGGCGCCGCGATCCGCTGGTCGCCCTGGACGGGGTGGACCTCGTCCTGCACCCCGGCGAAACGCTGGGGATCGTGGGCGAATCGGGGTCGGGCAAGTCCACCCTCGCGCGCACCATCGTCCAGGTGTACGAACCGACCTCCGGAGTCGTGCGGTTCCGGGGACGGGAGCTGTCCGGGGCCTCCCCGGAAACCTCCCGGGCGCTGCGGCGCGAAGTGCAGATGGTCTTCCAGGACCCCTTCTCGTCGCTCAACCCCCGGATGACCGTCGGCCAGATCATCGCCGAGCCGCTGATCGCGCACGGTCTCGGCGACCGCGCGCGGCGGGCGGAGCGGGTGGCCGCGCTGCTGCGGCAGGTCGGACTGGATCCGGAGGCCGCCGGGCGCCACCCGCGCGCGTTCTCCGGCGGTCAGCGCCAGCGCATCGGCATCGCCCGGGCGCTGGCCCCCGAGCCGTCCGTCCTCATCTGCGACGAGCCCGTCTCCGCACTCGACGTCTCCGTCCAGGCACAGGTCGTCAATCTCCTCACCGACCTGCAGCGCGACCTCGGGCTCGCCCTGTTGTTCATCGCCCACGATCTCGCGGTGGTACGGCAGATCAGCCATCGCATCGCCGTGATGCACCGCGGACGGGTGGTCGAGACCGGCCCCGCCGACGAGCTCTGCACCCGCCCGGCACACCCCTACACCCGCGCCCTTCTCGGGTCCGTACCCTCTCCCAAGGAGCTCCGTCCGTGACCACCACCAGCACCCCGGCCACCCCGGCCACCCCCGCCACCCCGGCCGCACCGACCCGTCGCGATCCCTACGCCGGCTTCGCCGGACGGGTCGGCCGCACCTTCGCCGACTCCCAGCCCTCCTGGCAGCCGCCGCGCCGGCCCGGGGGCCGTGCCCCGAACGTCGTCGTGGTCCTGGTCGACGACATGGGCTACAGCGACATCGGCCCGTTCGGCTCGGAGGTCCCCACCCCCGTACTCGACGGACTGGCCGCGGGCGGCGTGCGCCTGGCCAACTACCACACCATGCCGCTGTGCTCCCCCGCCCGTGCCGCCCTGCTCACGGGTCTCAACCCGCACCGCGTCGGATACTCGACGGTCGCCAACTTCGACCCCGGTTTCCCCGGGTACGGCATGGAGGTCGGGGAGGACATCCCCACCCTGGCCGAGGTCCTCCACGACGCGGGCTACGCCACCTACGCCGTCGGCAAGTGGCACCTGACCCGCGACTCGGCGTCCAACGCCGCCGACGACCGGCGCAACTGGCCGCTGCAGAAGGGCTTCGACCAGTACTACGGCGTACTGGAGGGCCTGACCAGCCTCTTCCATCCGCACCAGCTGGTCCGCGACAACAGCCCGCTGGACATCGACGAACTGCCCGACGGCTACTACTACACCGACGACATCACCGACCAGGCCATCTCCATGGTCAAGTCGCTGCGCGCGCACGACCCCGACAAGCCGTTCTTCCTGTACGTCGCCCACAACGCGGTCCACGGCCCCCTCCAGGCCAAGCCCGCCGACATCGAACGTCATCGCGGACGCTACGACGGAGGCTGGGACGCCCTGCGCGGCACCCGTTTCGCCCGGCAGATCGCCGACGGCCTGTTCCCCGAGGGGACCGCCCTGCCGGAACGCAATTCCGAGGCGGGCTTCGACGTGGGCCCCTGGGACGAGCTGACGCCCGAGCAGCAGCGCCGCTACGCCCGTTACATGGAGGTCTACGCGGCCATGGTCGACAACATCGACCAGAACCTCGGACGGCTCACCGAAACCCTGCGCGCACTCGGGGAACTCGACAACACCATCGTCGTCTTCACCTCCGACAACGGCGGCACCGGCGAAGGCGGCGCCGAGGGCACGCGCAGCTACTTCAGCCGCTTCGTCCACCAGCCCGTGCCGGACGACTGGAACGAGGACGTGGACCGGGACACCGACCTCATCGGCGGTCCGCAGAGCCTGGTGCACTACCCGCGCGGCTGGGGCATGGCCTCCAACACCCCGTTCCGGCTCTACAAGGGCCAGACCTACGCGGGCGGCGTACGCGTACCGTTCGTCATCTCCTGGCCCGAGGGGCTGCGGCGCGCCGAGGGCGACCCGGGGGTCCGGCAGCAGTACCAGTACGTCACCGACATCACCCCCACCCTGCTGGAACTCGCCGGCGTGCGCCGCCCGGAGCTGTGGCGCTCGCGGCCCGCCCAGGAGCTCGACGGCGTCAGCTTCGCCCCCGTCCTCCACGACGGGCGGACGCCCGGCGCCCACACCGAGCAGTACTGCGAGATGTCCGGGAACCGCAGCTACTACCGCGACGGCTGGAAGCTGGTCACGCTGCACCGGCCGGGCGCACCGTACGACGACGGCGAGTGGGCGCTGTACGACCTGCGCACCGACCCCACCGAAACCACCGACGTCGCCGGGGCGCACCCGGAGGTGGTGAAGGAGCTGGCCGCGGCGTGGGAAGCGGCGGCCTGGCGCAACGGCGTCTTCCCCCTCGCCGACGGCAGCGGCGCACTGGCCCGGCGCAACCCCGCCGAGGAGCGGTTCCACCGCCCCCTGACCCTGTTGGCGGGCACTCCCGAGCTGGAGCGCTACCGCTCCTCCCGGCTCATCTCGTTCCGGTCCTTCGACGTCACCGTCGAACTCGACGAGCACGCGGCCTCGGACCAGGGGGTACTGGTCTCGCACGGCGACCAGGGCGGCGGCTACAGCCTGTACGTGGAAGACGGGCGGCTGCGCTTCGCGTACAACGAGTACGGCGAGCTGCACGAGACCGACGGCGGCCCGCTGCCCGCGGGCCGACGGACGATCACACTGTCGGCCGCCGCGGTGGAGGGCCTGCGCTGGGAGTTCCGCATCCTGATCGACGGGGTGGAGTCCGGCCGGTCGGACAGCGTCCACCAGCTGATCGGCATGGCACCGCTCCAGGGGATCAGCGTGGGGGTGGACCGCAAATCCCCGGTCTCCTGGCCGGTGTACGAACGCCACCGCAGCTTCCGCTACACCGGCCGCCTGCGCTCGGTGACGTACACCCCCGGTGACCAGGCGCCCTACGACCCGGCGCTGGTGGCCCGCGCCCTCCGGGAGGCGGCCGCCGCCTTCGAATGACGGACGGCCGGGCGCCGCCCGCAGCGACAGGGTGAGGGCGGTGGAGCGGGGACGGACGACGGGGACGGAGACGGGGCGGCGCCCGTCCCCGTCTCACCGCCGGCTGCGGGCACTCCGCGACCGGCTGGCGTCTGGCTGCCGCTCAGCGGCGACGTCCACGTGGGGTCGTGCCGGGATCTCTTCGTGAGGTGGGCCAGCAGATGCTCCGCCGTGACGGAAGCCGTGTCCTGCGCGGCGCCGACTGCGGTCAGGGCGGTGATGAGCCTCGCCGGTGCTGATTCCGGCACGTCCGGGTCGGTGAGGACGGGAAGCAGCAGCAGGAAGCGGACGGCCGTGTCGTGGATGCCTTCGGCGGCGGGGGACGGGTGGTCGGCGATCCGGATCAGTTCGTGCCAGGTCAGCCCCGTGCCCGAGAAGTCTCCGTCCCAGCCGGCGATCCGCTCGGCGCGGCTTCTGCCCGGTTGGGTGAGGAGGTAGTCGGTGCCGTAGTCGCCTTCCAGGTTGCGGTAGATCACCACGGCTCCGGGGCCGTCTTCCGCCGGGATCCTGAACACCGGCCAGCGTCCGGGATCGAAGAGTACGTCGGACAGGGCATCGGCATCGGCGCCGTCCTCACCGAACCACTCCGGATCCGGCCGCTCAGCACACCCCCCGAGGCCGCACATCGGCAGAAGGTGGTTCGACCAGAAGCCCGGGCGGGCCGGCAGTGACTCGCCCGGCACCAACGGGCCGGCGTCGTATCCCTTGATCAGCACCCTTCGATCCTGTCACCAGCCACTGACACCGTCCGCACCGTCCGGTGACGGGACCGCGCGGGCGACGGTGCGGCGGTCGACGGACACCGGGCCCACTGAGCGCGGTACGCGTCAGGGGGCGGCAGGGCGCGTGAGCACGCGGCGCAGCCAGCGGGTGCGGGCTTCGCGGGCGTCCTTCGTGAGGGCGGCGTGCGGGGCCAGGCCGTCGAAGCCGTGGCAGGCGCCGGGCCACACGTGCAGCTCGGCCTGACCGCCCGCCCGCCAGATCGCGTTCGCGTACGCCACGCCCTCGTCCCGGAAGATCTCCGCCGACCCCACCTCGACGTAGGCCGCCGGAAGCCCGGAGAGGTCGGTGGCACGCGCCGGCGCCGCGTACGGCGGCAGGTCCGCCGCGCCCCGCCACTCACCGAGCACCGCCTGCCAGGCCACCGCGTTGGAGACCGGCCCCCATACGCGAGTGCCGCTCAGCTGCCGCGTGGAGAAGGTGGCGCCGCGATCGTCGAGCATCGGGCTCAGCAGCAGCTGCCCCAGCGCCCCCGGGCCGCCCCGGTCGCGGGCCAGCAGGGCGAGCGCCGCGGCGAGGCCGCCGCCCGCGCTCTTGCCTCCGATGACGAACCGGTCCGGGTCGACGCCCAGTTCGCCGGCGTGGGCCAGTACCCAGAGAAGCCCGGCGTAGCAGTCTTCCAGCGGCTCCGGGTACCGCGCCCGTGGCGCCAGCCGGTACTCGGCCGAGACGACCGCCAGGCCCAGCGGCAGCGCCCACTCGCGCAGCACGCGCGGCAGCACGGACCACGCGTTCCCCGCGATCATCCCGCCGCCGTGCAGGTAGTACAGCAACGGCAGCGGTCCGGCCGCCCCGGCCGGCCGCGCGCTGACCAGCGTGACCTCCGGCCCGTCCGCCGGCCCCGGTACGGACAGCTCCGCCACCTCGAACAGCCCGTCCGCCCGCAGGTCCCGCAGCGTCGGCCGGGGCCGTTGCGCGGCGTCCCGCGCCTGCCACGCGGCGAGCGTCTCCGGCGTCACGGGCTCCCACGCTTGCGGGCCCAACGCGTCCAGCACGGCGCCCAGTTCCGGGTCGAGCGGCGGCGCCCCGGCCGGCCCGTGGCCGGGCGGGACGGGCGGCGGCTGTCGGTCATCGGCGTGCGTCACCCGCCCAGGCTAACCACGCGCCGAAGGACGCATTGACAACCGGGCGGACTCCCGACTGCATTGGACACCGCACCACACCACACCGCACCACTCCACGACCGCACCACACCCCGAAGGGGGCGATCAGCGCATGAACGAGCCTGAGAGCGCGGGAGACGGCTACGACGTCGTCATCAGCGGAGCCAGCCTCGCCGGCAGTACCGCGGCGATCCTGCTCGCGCGGCGAGGTGTCCGCGTCGCACTGCTGGAACGGCGTTCGGACCCCGAGGCGTACAAGGTGCTGTGCACCCACTCCATAACCGCCAACGCCTCCCCGGTCCTGGACGAGCTCGGCCTCCTCCCCGCCCTCCAGGAGGCGGGAGCCGTCCGCAACGAGGCCCGCTGGTACACGCGTTGGGGATGGATCCACCCGAGATCCGCCCCCTCGGGACCCGCGCTTCAGTACGGCTACAACGTCCGGCGCAGCACCCTCGACCCGATGATCCGGGCCCACGCCGCCCAGACCCCCGGCGTCGACCTGCTCCTGGGCCACCAGGTGACCGGGCTGCTCACCGAGGGCGGGCGGACCGTCGGCGTACGGGCGAGGACGCCCCGGGGTGAGCGGGAGATCCGGGCGCGGCTGGTGGTCGGCGCCGACGGCAAGGACTCGGCCGTGGCCGAACTCGCCGGAGTGCCCACCAAGCGGTTCGAGAACTCCCGGTTCGGGTACCTCGCGCACTTCCGCGGCATGCCGCTGGACGGGGGGCTCGGCCGGACCTGGTTCCTGGAACCCGACATGGCGTACGCGTTCCCCAACGACGACGGGGTGACCGTCGTAGCGGTGCTCCCGGACAAGAAGCGGCTGCCGGCCTTCCGTGAGGACCTGGAGGGCAGCTTCCTCTCCTTCGTCCGGGGCCTGCCCGATGCGCCGGACGTGGACTCCGCCGAGCGGGTCGGCAAGATCATCGGCACCGTCGACTACCCGCTGATCACCCGCGAACCGACCGCGCCGGGCCTCGCGCTGATCGGCGACGCGGCCCTGACGGGCGACCCCCTGTGGGGCGTGGGGTGCGGCTGGGCCCTGGAGTCCGCCAGCTGGCTGGCCCAGGCGGTGGCCCCGGCGGCGGGCCCGGCGGCGGGCCGGGGCGATCTCGACCGGTCGCTCGCGGCGTACGCCCGTACGCACCGGCGCCGGCTGCGCGGCCACCAGGCGCTGGCCGTCGACTACGCCACGTCCCGCCCGTTCAACCCCGTGGAGCGGCTGATGTTCGCGGCGGCGGCGCGTGACGAGGTCCTGGCGCGCCACATGCACCGTTTCGGGTCCCGCTTGATCGGCGTGGGGCGCTTCCTGAACCCCGCGGCGGTGGCCCGGGCGGCGGCCGTCAACGCCAGGTACCGCAGGACGGCCGCGCCAGCCACGACGGCCACGACGGCACGGTGAGGGCCGTGGTGGAAGGCCGTCCGGTCGCGGTCACCGGAGACGACGGAGGGAGACCCCTCCGCTCACGCGGAAACCACCCCGAGCGCTGGGGACTTGACCACGCCCGGGACGTCCGTCTCCGTTCGGGCGGGGGCGCATCGGCACCTCAGACGCATGGGTAGCCTGGGTCACCATGACGCGCTCCTGGATCTTGCCCCTGCTGCTGGTGGTCTGCGGCTCAGCCGTGGCGACGAGTTCGGCCATCTCGGGCAGCCCTGCCAAGGCCGCAGTGCTCCTGCTGGTGTTTCTGGTGCTCGCGGGCGTGCATTCGCCCCTGATCTTCCCGAGGCCGGTCGATGTGCAGGAGGCACGACGCCGCAGCGCGGCCGACGGCCGGCCGGTCGTCTTGTGGCGGCCGGGCTGTAAGTACTGCATACGGCTACGCTTCCGGCTCGGCCGCAACGCCTCCCGGCTGCACTGGGTCAACATATGGCGTGACCCGGCCGGAGCCGCGGCGGCGAGGGAAGCCAACAACGGCAACGAGACCGTCCCCACCGTCATCGTGGCCGGCCAGGCGCACACCAACCCTGATCCCGCATGGGTACGCGCACAGCTGCCCCCACGCGCGTAACCGGAGGTCAAGCACGCCCCAGGCCGCGCCCGGTCGCCTCGCCGGGCGCCGGCGCTGCCCCCGCCCCTGCCCCCGTCCCGGCGGGCGGGACGGGGAGATCGGCCCTCGGCGGCACCCTTCAGGCGCGGGGGTCGAGGGGGCGCTTGTAGTAGCGCCACGGGAACCATCCCGCGCCGACCGGAATCCAGCCTTCGGATTCCATCCGCCGGTGTCGCGCGGTGGAGGGGAGCGTGACCCTGCAGTGCTCCCAGGCATGGCCGGACGCCTCCACCTCGTGGAAGAAGGGGCCATAGCCGACCATGTGCCAGCCGTCGCGGCCCGCCTCCTCCAGAGCGGCCATCTCGTTGAACGCGGTCAACCCGCTGAGGGTGCGGCGCTTCGGGGCGTTCGGCCCCTTGGCCGCCGCCGGCGGACTCGCGTCCGCGGTCTTGACCGCGAAGCGCTGCTGGGCGGCCTGGCGGCTCACTCCCAGGACCCGGCCCACCGTGTCCCAGCTGTGGCCGGCGGCCCTGGCACCCTGGACGGCCTCGCGCAGCAGCCGACTCGCCTCCTCGGCGCCGACGCGCGAGGCGTCCAGCAGGCGCAGGTAGCCGTGCGGGTCACTCTCGAGCGCGTCGGCCAGCCCTTCGGGGGCACCGAGGACGGTCGCGGCGATCCCTTCGCGAATCCGGTCCATCTCCACCGGGTGGAGCAGCGGCACATCGTTCATCGACGCAGCCCTTCAAGAGGTTCGAGCGCGTCGAGGACCGCCTCGTCGCGGCGCGCCCGCTCCGCAGAGTCGCGGGCCGTGGCCCGCGCGGCCAGGCCGGCCGTAGCGGCGATGAGCGCGAGACCGACGACGATCAGGGCGATGGTGCCAGGGGTACCGAACCGCTCACCGAACATCACCGTCACGGCCGGCAGGCTCACACCGAGCGGGAGCACGGCGGCCATCGATGCGGTCGCGGGAAACAGGTCCCGGTGCCGGTCCTTCGAACGCAAGATCAACATGCGTCAAGGAAACATTGACACGGCCCACTTGTCAAGAATTCCTTGACGCCATCCGGCACGCACGGTCACTGCCCGCTCAGGCTCCTCCCTCGACGGTGAGCGCGCCCGGACCCGGGATCGCCAGCGCCTGCCCGCTCACCCGCACGCGTGGGTCCGCGGTGGACGCCTCGACGCGGAGCAGGCTGGGCCGGCCGAGGTCCTCGCCCTGGCGGATGGTGAAGGCGCCGGAGGGCGGGAGGGCGCCGAGGGTGCGCAGGTAGCCGCCGAAGGCGGCGGCCGCGGCGCCGGTGGCCGGATCCTCGACGACACCACCGACGGGGAAGGGGTCGCGGGCGTGGAAGAGGTCCTGGGTCTCACGCCAGACCAGCTGGAGCGTGATCCAGCCGTGACGGTGCATCACCTCGGCCAGGGCGTCGAAGTCGTAGTCGAGGGCCGCGAGACGCTCGCGGGTGGCCACGGCCAGGACCAGGTGCTCCATTCCGCCGAAGGCCACATGCGGGGGGAGTGCCGGGTCGAGGTCGTCCAGGGACCAGTGCAGGGCCGCGAGGGAGGCGTTCACCTCCTCGTCGCTGGCCGGCCGGGAGCGGGTGGGGACGCTGGTGAGCGTCGCCGTCACGGAGCCTGCGGGCTCTGCCGAGGTGTCCAGGGCGATCTCACCCGCCGGCGTGTCGAAGACGAGCGGGCCGGGCCCGATCCGCTCGGCCAGAGCGACGGCGGTGGCGACGGTCGCGTGGCCGCAGAAGGCGACTTCGGCCAGCGGGCTGAAGTAGCGCACGCGGAACCGGCGCGCCGCGTGGTCCGAGGCGGTGACGAAAGCGGTCTCGGAGTAGCCGACTTCGGCGGCGGTCGCGAGCATGGCGGCATCGTCCAGAGTGGCCGCGTCCAGCACGACGCCGGCCGGGTTGCCACCGGCGGGGTCGGTGGTGAAGGCGGTGTAGCGCAGGATTTCGGGGTGTGTCCTCAGGTCCATGCCCTCACTGTCACATCGCGAAGGCATCCTCACAAACGATGGATCCTGATCGAAGTCATCGATTCGTTCGATGGGTTCGATGGCAGTGGATATGGTCCACACCATGGACACCAGACTCCTGCGGACCTTCACCACCGTCGCCCGGACCGGGAACCTGACCGCCGCCGCGGAGCAACTGCACCTCGTCCAGTCCACCGTCACCGCCCAGGTGCAGGCGCTGGAGAAGGAGCTCGGCCTGTGCCTGTTCGACCGGCTGCCGCGCGGGGTGGTGCTCACCGGCGCCGGGCGTGAGGTACTGGCGCAGGCCGAGGCGTTGCTGGAGGCCGAGTCCCGGCTGCGGGCGGTCGCCGCCTCGGCCGGTGGCACCGGCGGCCGGGTGACCGGACGCGTGGTGCTCGCGGCCGGCGAGACGCTGGTGTCCGCCCGGCTGCCGGGAGTCATCGCGGCGCTGCGGCGCAGCCATCCCGGGATCGAAGTGGACATGCGCACGATGGGGACCGCGACCGCCGTCGCCGCGCTCCGCACCGGCGACCTGGACCTGGCCCTGCTCCTGGAGGACGAGGCTGGTTTCCCCGACATCGCATGCACGCCGCTGGCCCGCGAACCGCTGGTCCTCGTCTGCTCACCCGAGCACCCCGCCGCCCGCAGAGCCCCTGATGTGCCCACCGACTTGGCGGATCTGGCCCGCGAGGAGTACTTCCTGCACGAGCAGGGCTGCTCCTACAGCGACCGTTTCATCGAGCGGCTGCTCACCGCCGCCGAGGGCACACGGCCCCGCATCGCGCGCTTCGGCAGTCTGGAGGCCGCCCGGTCCTGCGTGGCCGCCGGCCTCGGCCTCAGTCTGCTGGCCCGCGCCAACGTCGCGGACGCGCTCGCGGCGGGCCGCCTGACGCAGGTGCCCGGCCCGGAGTTCCCCGACGTCACCGTCCAACTGGCCCGCCACCGCCGGCGCTGGCTCTCCCCTGCGGCGGCCGCATTCACCGCGGAGCTGCCGCACCACTTCCCGCACTGAACGCAGCCCGCCCGACGGCGGAGCCGCCGGACGGCGGAGCCCCGCCCGTCAGTCGGTGCCTTCGATGATGCGGAAGTCCCGCTCGACGCCGTCGGGGAGGGCCACCAGCGCCTTCTGGTACGCCTCGCTCTCGTATGCCGCGACGGCCTGTTCAAGGCTGTCGAACTCCACCAGAACGGCGCGTTGCGTAATGCCTGCCTCGTGGGCGACGACTCGGTCGCCACGGGACAGGAGGCGCCCGCCCGCGGCCCGTACGGCCGGACCGGCCAGCTCGTCGTATGCGGTCAGGCTCTCGCGGTCGGAAATCGCCGGATAGACACTGACCCAGTAGCCCTTGGCCATGGAAACCCCCTGTGTTCGGCCGGATCGTGGTACCCGCAGGTTAGGGCTGGGTGGGCGGCCGAGGGAAAGACCGGTTCGGGATAGGCTCAGAACGGATCGTTATCAATCCGCGGGGAGGGCACGTGGCGCCGGACACGGTGAGCCTGCGGTACTTCCTGGTGCTGGCGCAGGAGTTGAACTTCACCCGCGCGGCCGCACGGATCGGTATCGCACAGCCCGCACTCAGCGCCCGGATGCGCCGGCTGGAGGCGGAACTCGGTACGGCCCTGCTGGTCCGCGACACGCGGAGCGTCGTACTGACCACGGCCGGTGCGGCTCTGGCGGAGTCCGCGCCGCCCGCGCTGGCGGCGCTGGACCGGGCGTGGGACACCGCCCGCAGCGCGGCGGCCGGTGAACTGGGCACGCTGCGCATCGGGTACAGCCTCAGCACGGGGGCCGAGACGGTACCGGCCCTGGTGGACAGGCTCATGCGGAGCAGCCCGGGACTCGAGGTCGGCGCGGTCCCGATGACGACACCGGAGATCTCCCCCGCGGTCGCCGACGGCCGCATCGACGCCGGGATCACCCGCGGTGAACAGCCGGGCCGTGGCGTGCGCCGGTTCCTGCTGCGGCGTGCGCGCGTCGGGGTCCAGCTGGCGCGGCACCATCCGCTGGCCGGACACCCGGAGATCGAGATCGCCGACGCGGCCGCGTATCCGCTGCGGCTCCCGGACCGTGCGGCCAACCCCGTGATCCACGATCAGCTGTCCGCACTGTTCCGGGACGCCCGGCCGCACCCCCGGTTCCATACGCCCGCGGTCTCTTTCGACATGTCTCAGCGCGACCTGCGCGACGGGGTCACCCTCGCCCCGGCCGGCGAGGCCGCGGCCTCGGTACAACCGGCCGGTCTCACCTGGCGACCGCTGCGGGGGGCACCCGGCCTGACGATCCACCTGGTCCTCCCCCGCGAGCAGTCGCCGCTGCACCGCCGCATCCGCAGCGTCGCCACGGCCCTGGCGCACGAGTTGCACTGGCTGCGGGACTGACGCGCACGAGGTCGAGCGAGACGGACGTCCGGGGCCGGCGAGCCGGCCGGCCCGCCCCCGGGTCGCACCGCGACCGCAGGTGACACCGCGGCGTCAGCCTTCGAGATCCGGCCCGGCCGTCTGCACGGCCACCCGTACGACCTCCCCGTACGCCGACCGCCCCACCCACACCGGGTACACCCCGTCGCCGCCCGTGCAGAACACCGCCAGGTCCGCGTCGAGGCTCCCGCCGTCCAGGTTCATGCCGACGACGGAGTCGGTCAGCCGGTCGTGCTCCGGGGAGCCCTGCCGCCTCGCCCGCTCCAGCAGGTCCCGCAACTCCTCCCACACCTCGGCGTCGCCGAACGCGCCCGCAGCCGCGTCCGTGCCGAAGCCGAAGGCCGCACCGGGCCGGAGCCGGAGCGTGTCGTCACCCGGCCCGAGCGCCATCTCCCAGGCCGCCACGGGGCCCTCACCGATCAGCAGCCGGACGGCCACCGCGTCCACGTACGACCCCCAGTACTCCTCCCCCACCTCGACCAAGGCCGCCTCCATCGGGTAGACGCCCGGCGGCACCTCCACCGTGATCCCGGACAGCCCCTCCCCGGTGTCCGGGCAGGCCACCGCCAGCACCCCGCTCGGCACGCGCACGCTCCCGCACGCCACCGGGTCGAGGACCTTCAGCCCGGGGATCTCCGTCCCGGCCCGGAACACCCGGTCGAAGTCGACGGGCCCGCGCAGCCGCGACGGCACCCGCCGCCAGCCGGGCGTCTCCGCGTCGGGCAGCGCCCCGGCCCACTCCGGGAGCACGTCCGCCACGGGCAGCGCCGGCCAGTCGTCGAAGCGCGGCCGGACCATCCACAGGTCCCCGTCGGCCACCTCCACCTCGGCCTCCAGGGAGTCGCCCCGCATGCCCCCGGGCTGGTGCGAGATCCAGGCCGTGCCGGCGGCGGACACCTGCACCGCCGTGCGGGGGCAGTCCACCGCGTCCTGCGCCGTCCCCGCGTCCGGATACCGCCGCACGAGCAGCCGTCGCAGCAGCAGCCGCCCCTCGTCGTCCCGTACCCGCAGCTCCGCCTCGGCGGTCCGGCGGCCCTGCCCGTCGTACGCCCAGGCGTCGACGAACCCGGCCTGCCACGCCACCGTCCGCACCCCGAGCGGCACTTCGCGACCCGGAGCGCGGTACACCACCACGTACGGCAGCCCCTCCGCGTCCCGCGCCCGCGCCTCGTCGGGGGACAGCTCCCGCCCGCCGGTACGGGACTCCGCGTGCCAGGACTCCTCGTACGTCACGTACACCGTGTCAGGCATCGGCGGTGGCCCCGTCCCGCTCGGCGAGGATCTCGGGCATCCCCTCGATCAGCACCACGACGCTGACCGGCTCGCCGGCTGCGGAACGCCCCAACCACACGGGATAGGTACCGTCCCCGGTCGTCGCGAAGGCCATCAGCTCGCCGCCGGTGGCCGTGTCCCAGGTGCGGTGGATGAACATCGACCCGTCGGCCAGGTCCTCGTACCCGTCGAGGCCCGGCTCCCCGTCGATCAGCCCCCGCTCGAAGAGCGAGAGGAGTGACGCGAAGGACCCGGCGTCGGCGAAGCAGCCGGTGGCGCCGTCCGTGTCGAATCCGGCTATCTGATCCTCGATGAAGAGGCGGAGGTCGTCGTCCGCCCCCAGGGCCATCTCCCAGGACACGGCAGGGGTCTCGCTGAGGAGCAGGCGGACGGCCGTGGGGTCCGTGGTCTCGACCTCGGCGTCGCGCCATTCGCAGTGGTAGGCGTATGCGACCCGTGCCTCGTCGAGCACGTACTCCCCGGGCGGGACGGGGACCGTGATGTGCGGCCCCTTCTCATGGCTGATGAACAGTCCCGAGACGGCCAGCAGCCCACTGGGGACGCGTACGGTACCGACCCGGCGCGGCTCGATGACCGTCTGCTCGGGGTGGTACCCGTCGGTGACGCGCACCCCGGGCCGGAACAACTCGCCGATCCGGCCCGGCCGCGCGGGACGCGGCGGCCGCCAGCAGGAGGCGGGCGCCTCTCCTCCGCCGTCGCCCTCGCCCTTGTCCTCCAGGGGCTCGGCCGCCTCGAAGACCGGCGGCTCCGTGAACCCGTGCACCCGCGCCGAGAGCAGCGGCCACTCCCCGAAGGCGGGCCGGTCCATCCAGCGCTCGTCCTCCCGGAGGCCGGCCGAGGTGGTGTAACCCCGGGGCTCCTCCACCCGCCGCCCCCTGCCGTCCGGGAACAGGTCCAGGATGACGCGCGGGCACTGCGGGTCGAACTCCGCCGTCTCCGGGTCCGGGTAGTTCCAGGCGACGGAGTACCGGTGGAACAGCCGCGCCGGGTCGTCCAGCAGTCTCAGGTCCAGGTCCTGGGTACGGCGGCCCTGGTCGTCGTACACCCACAGCCCGACGTGGTGGTCCCGCCAGGAGACGAGCCGGACCTCCAGCGGCGCCTCCCGGCCCGCCGTCCGGTACACCACCACGTACGGCAGCCCGGCCGCGTCGCGCTCCCGGGCCTCCCCGGCGGACAGTGTCCGCCAGGCCGCGCGGGACTCCGGGTCCCACGCCTGCGCGTACCCCACCTCGACGACCACGACCGCTCCCTGCTGCTGTGCCCTTGCCTGTTCCCGAGCAAGGTAACCGCAGGCTGTGACAGCGGCCCCACGGGCCCCTCATAGGGTGAACTGGATATCTGTGGCATGCAGTGCGATCAAGTTGGTTCGAAGTCGGATTGATTTCGATCTCTTAGGAAAACTTTCGATCTCGATTAAAGGATAGCGGCCGCGCAGTCGACAAGGGGTTGGCGAAGCACTCCCAAGAGGCTCGTCTGTTCGGCTGCCGGTCTCCGGCAAGAGTCGCCGGCAGCCGAACACCCCGGCGCGTACCACGTAGTTGTGGAACGCGTCTTCGTTATGCCTTGACTCCACCCAGGCGGGGGCCTTCGGCTTGCGAACCTCCCCCCTCATCCGAGAGCGTTCCTGTCGACGCCGACCTCGCGGGCGACTTGCCGGAGACCTGGGTTGTTGGCTGCCAAACCGAGACAAGGCAATTGGGAGTGCAATGAGTACCCTTCAGGTCGGACGACCCGTCCCGGACGGGCTTCTGATGGGCGCGCGGAAATGGCTTGCCGCCGCGTCGGCGGTCGCGACCGGCGTCGCGGTCCATCTGGTGGAACCCCACACGCTGGCAGGGGATATCGCATGGCGGGGGCACGAGGCCTCCCTTGTGACCCTTGGCGTCCAGCTGACCACTCTGGCGCTGGTGCGGATCGTGCAGCGCGTCAAGGTGAAGGGGTCGTTCACGGTGGAGTGGGGAAGCAAGCGCGACGATTCGAGCGATTCTTGAAGGAAATCTCGCAAGAGATAGAGGGCGAGGTGAAGGGGGTGGGCCCCCTTCCCTCGCCATCAGGCTTTGAGGATTTCTTCACGGGAAACTACGACCGCTTCCACAGGTTCGCGTCCATGCGCGGCCTTGATCACCATTCGGCGGAAGATGTGGTGCACCAGGTCTTTCTGGAGGTGCTGCGCCGGTGGGATCAGGTTTCCAGTGCGGACCAACCGATGGCCTATGCCTATGCGATCCTCAAGATGCGCATCGTCGACTCTCATCGGGAGCGGTCCCGTCGTGCGGCGCGAGAGCTGGCGATGAGTGACATCCCGGAACCCTCGGTCCCCGCTACGGAATCCACGCAAGCCATCGCGCATCGAGAGGTCCTCAACGACGCACTGGTCAGCCTTCCCGAGCGGCAGCGTGAAACGGTGCTTCTGTACTACGTCATGGGGTATAGCGGGCGAGAGGTGGCCGAGCTGCTCGGCGTGTCCGAGGCCACCGTGTCGGGCCACTTGCTACGGGCCCGGCGCAGCCTTGCCCGCATCCTGCGCCTGCCGGCCATCCGGTAGACGGCAGTAGACCTGAGGCGGCGGGGAACCCGGCGCCGCCGGACGGACCGGCCTTGGGCGGGAGCGGGTCATAGCCGTGTGGCCGTGCGGATCAGGCCGGCCAGGGCGAGGGAGCGGCTGTGGGCGGGCCAGGCGATGTGGGTGACGACCGGGGACGCGTCGGTCAAGGGGACGGCCATGTGCTCGGCCCACAGCCAGGAGCGGGCCGAGTCCGGGACGACCGCCACGGTGCGGCCGAGGGCGATCAACTGGGCCAGCTGCGTCTGGTTGTGGATCTCGGGGCCCGGGCCGGGTGCGTAGGTGCCGTGGCGGGGCCAGCGGGCGAGCGGCAGATCGGGGATGTCCCTGACCTCGGCCAGGGACAAGGTCGCGCGGGCGGCGAGGGGGTGCCCGGCGGGCAGGACGGCGACCTGACCCTCGGTCGCCAGTACCTCGCTGTCGAACCCGGCGAGGGAGTTCCACGGCGTGTGCATGAGCGCGACATCGGCGCGTCCGTCGCGCAGCAGCTCTTCCTGCTCGGCGATGCCGCACGGCAGGACCTCGATCCCGGCGCCGTCGGGCTCGGCGGCGTAGGCGTCGAGGAGTCTGCGCAGCAGGTCGTGGGAGGCGGCGGCCTTCACCGCGAGGACCAGCCGGCCACGGGGGCCGCCGGGGCCGTCGGCACCGCCGGCGCGCCGGGTGCGGCGCGCGGCGGCGGCGGTCGCGTCGAGGGCCGCCCGGCCCTCGTGCAACAGCACCTCTCCGGCCCCGGTCAGGCGGACGCCACGACGGTTGCGCTCCAGCAGGCAGACCCCGAGGCGCCGTTCGAGCTGCTGGATGGCCCGCGACAGCGGCGGCTGGGCCATACCGAGGCGCTCGGCGGCGCGTCCGAAGTGCAGTTCCTCGGCGACGGCCACGAAGTACCTCAACTCGCGGGTCTCCAGGGTGTCCACGGCCGCAGCATACGCGGTGATACCCGGCAGGTATGACAGGACACCGTATCGGTGTTGGCCGCGCCACTCGCCCGCGAGCCACCATGATCGGCATGAGCGAAAAGAAGATCGCGCTGGTGACCGGCGCGAACAAGGGCATCGGGTACGAGATCGCGGCCGGGCTGGGCGGCCTCGGGTACCGCGTGGGCGTCGGGGCCCGGGACGAGACCCGGCGCGAAACCGCCGTCGGGAAGCTGCGCGCCGCCGGGGTGGACGCGTTCGGGGTACCGCTGGACGTGACCGACGACCGGAGCGTCACCGACGCCGCGGAGCAGGTCGAACGGCTGGCCGGGCGCCTGGACGCCCTGGTCAACAACGCCGGGATATCGGGCGAGATGGGCCCGGGGTGGGAGCAGGACCCGACCGCGCTCGACCTGGAGGTGCTCCGCACGGTCGTGGACACCAACGTCATGGGGGTCGTCCGGGTGACCAACGCGATGCTGCCACTGCTGCGGCGCTCGGCCTCGCCGCGCATCGTCAACGTCTCCAGCAGCGTCGGCTCCCTGGCCCGGCAGGCGGACCCCGACACCGAGGTCGGCCCGGTCATGGCGGCCTACGCGCCGTCGAAGTCGTTCCTCAACGGCCTCACCCTGCAGTACGCCCGGCAGTTCGCGGGCACGAACATCCTGATCAACGCCGCCTGCCCGGGCCTGGTGGCGACCGACTTCACGGGCTTCCACGGGCCCCGCACGCCTGAAGAGGGCGCGGCCGCGGCGATCCGGCTGGCCACCCTGCCCGACGGCGGCCCGACCGGCGGGTTCTTCGAGGACGCCGGCGTCGTCCCCTGGTGATCACGAACCCCGCCCGCCGGGTGTGAACCGGCGGCGGGTTCAGGACGGGTGGACCAGGCGGCTCTCGTAGGCGAAGACCACCGCCTGGATCCGGTCGCGGAGTCCGAGCTTCGGCAGGATCCGCCCCAGGTGGGACTTCACGGTCGCCTCCGCGAGGTGCAGGGTGGCCGCGATCTCGGTGTTGGACAGGCCTCGGCCCACCTGGACCAGCACCTCGCGTTCCCGCGCGCTGAGCCGGGCCAGCCGCTCGGCGTGCCCGGACGGGACCGCGCGGGGGCCGCCGCTGGCGTCGGGGAGGTGCGGGCGCAGGCTCTCCAGCAGGCGCCCGGTGATCCGCGGGGAGACCACCGCGTCCCCGGCGGCGACGTCGCGGATCGCGGTGAGGAGCTCCTCGGGTCTGGTGTTCTTCAGCAGGAAGCCCGAGGCCCCGGCGTGGAGTCCGGCGAAGGCGTACTCGTCCAGGTCGAAGGTGGTCAGGATCAGCACCCTGCTCCCCGGCGAGACCTCGACGATCCGCCGGGTCGCCTCGATGCCGTCGGTCCCGGGCATGCGGACGTCCATGAGGACGACGTCGGGACGCAGCTCCCGCGCGAGGCGTACGGCCTGATCTCCGTCGGCGGCCTCGCCGACCGGTGTCATGTCGGGCTGGGTCTCCAGGACGGTGCCGAAGGCCATCCGCAGCAGTGCTTCGTCGTCGGCGACCAGGATGCGGATCGTCATGCGGACGCCGCCCCCGCGCCGTCGAGGAGGAGGCGGGTGCTGACCCCCCACCCGCCGCCCGGGAGCGGTCCGGCCCGCAGTTCCCCGCTGTACGCGGCCGCGCGCTCGCGCATGCCGGGGAGGCCGTGGCCGGGGGGCGCGGCGGCGGGCGGCGCGGCGGCGGGCGGCGGCGGACATGGGCCGTTGTCGGTGACGTCCACGGTGACGTCCCTGGTCGAACAGTGGACGCGGACCTCGGCGGCCGTGCCGGGGGGTGCGTGCTTCAGGGTGTTGGTCAAGGCTTCCTGCACCAGGCGGTAGACGGTGAGCCGGGCGGTGGCGGGGACGTGCTCGTGGCTGCCGCGGACCTCCAGCCGGGTCGGCAGGCCGGCGGCGCACATCTGGTCGGTGAGGGCCTCCAGTTGGGCGATGCCGGGCAGCGGGTGGCGCTCCGCGTCGGGTTCACCGGACCGCAGGACGCCCAGCGAGCGCCGCATGTCGGTCAGGGCCTGCCGGCCCGTCTCGGAGATCTGGAGCATCGCGGCGGTGGCCCGTCCGGGCGACCGGTGCTGGGCGTAGAGCGCGGCGTCGGTCAGCGCGACCATGACGGACAGGTTGTGGGTGACGATGTCGTGCATCTCCCGGGTGATCCGGGTCCGTTCCTCGGCGGCGGCCAGGCACGCCTGCTGCTCCTGTTCCCGCTCCAGGCGTTCGGCCCGCTCCTCCACGGCGGCGAGGTAGGCGCGCGTGGTGCGTACGTTCACACCGAGGACGGCGGCGGCGACGACCGTCGCGGTCACCGCTACGAAGGGGGGCAGGAACGCGCCCTCCGGCGCCCAGCGCAGGCAGGCCAGCAGGACCCCGCCCTGCACGACGGCGCCGGCCAGGAGCGTGTCACGTCGGCCCGAGTGCGCGGCCACCGTGAAGAGGGCCACCAGGAGGGCGACGTCCGCCGGGAGTTGGACGCCCACCAGCCACTGGACGAAAGCGGCGGCCGCGACGGCGGCGAACACCGCGCGCGGGGCGCGGCGCCGCCACGGCAGGGGCAGGACGAGGGCGGCGGTGAGGGCCACGGCCACCGGCGGTTCCGGCGGCGCGTGCGTGATCAGGACGTTGACGAGGAGGAGCGCCGGCAGCAGCGAGTCCCACACGGGGGCCGGCAGCCGGGTGCCCCGTCGCGCGACGGCGGCCACCCCCGCCCACCGCGCCCACCGCGCACGTCCCGGGCCCGGGCTCAAACCCGGTCGGTGCGCCCGGCGGAACGCCCTGCCGGCTTCCGCTGCCCCCTCGGTCATCCCACGTCCCGTCGATTCGGCGCCCTGGCGCCCCCGGTCGGGGCCGCCGCCGCGGGCGTCGGGATCCGGGCCGGGCACGGGGCTCGCACGCCGCGCGCCGCCCGGCGGTTGCCGCGGCCCTGACACGGTAGGGCGCGGGCCCTGCGCGGCGCATGCGCCCACCGTCTGATGACGAGGGGCCGGGATGCGACCGCAGGAGGAGCCCGGCCCCCTCCCCCGGTCGCAACGCGGACCCCGTCGGGGTGTGTCCGGTTGCCGCTCCGGTGGCACCGGCGGGCGTCGCGGACTGCGACCCGGGTCGCCCCCGGAGGGCCGCGAGGGCGACCGTGGACCGATGTGGCGGCGCGCACCCGGCGCCGACGATGGCCGGGTGACCGAGATCATCGCGGGACTCTCCCTGTCCCCCCTCGAAATCCTTGTCCTGTCGAGTGCCTTCGCGCTGGTGTCGGCGCGCTGGCTTCCTCCGGCCGCCCGCTCGCGCGTCACCGTCGCGGCGGGGGCGCTGTGCGTACCGTCCGCGCTCGTCCTGGTGGTGACGGGCGTCCGCTGGCAGCTGCTGCCGGTACTGGCGGGCGCCGGCTGCGCGCTGCCGTTCGCCTGTGCCCCACTGCTGCGACGCCGGGCCGGCCGACCGGTGCGGCGGGCCCGCTGGTGGCTGGCGCTGCCAGCATCGGCGGCCTGCCTGGGGCTGATCGCCGCCGGCCCGGTGGCCGCCTGGGCGTTCCCGGTGCCGGTGTTCCCCGAGCCGACGGGCGACTTCGCGGTCGGTACCCGCGTGGAGCAGTGGACCGATCCGCAGCGCCCCGAGACCTTCACCGCCGATCCGGACGACCGGCGCACGGTCGTCGTCCAGCTCTGGTACCCCGCGCGCAGGAGCCCCGACGGCGTGCGGCGGGCCCAGTACCTCGGACGCACGGCGCAGGAGGCGCGCACCGTCTCCGAGGCGCTCGCCCGCGGGGTGGGGCTGCCGGGCTTCCTGATCGACGGTGTGCCGCGGGCCCGCAGCCGTGCGGTGTTCGACGCCCCGGTGGCCGATGGGGGCGGGTGGTTCCCCGTCGTGCTGTTCTCGCCCGGGTCGGGCGGGGTGCGCACGCAGAACACCGCCTGGGCCGAGGAACTGGCCAGTCACGGCTACGTGGTCGCGGCCCTCGACCACCCGTACGACTCGGCCGCCGTCGTCCTCTCCGACGGCCGGACGATCACCACCGCGACCCACTCCTCCGGAGACGCGGACGAGGACGCGAAGCTGGCGGCCGGCTGGACGGCGATCCGGGCCGCCGACCTCGGCTTCGTCCTCACCCGGCTGACGGGCGGTCAGGGCGGCCGGGGGCCGGGCGGGGCCGCCGACCCGCTGGCCGCGCGGCTGGACACCGGCCGGGTCGCGGTGGCCGGCCACTCCATGGGCGGCGCCGCCGCACTCCAGGCGGCCCGCCAGGACCACCGGTTCGCCGCCGTCGTCGATCTGGACGGCTTCCCGCACGGCCCCGCCACCCCCGCCCTCGACCGGCCGGTGCTCGCGCTCACCCAGGAGGTCACCGCGGGGGCCGATCCGCGCTACCTGCCCCGCCTCACCGAGGCGCTCGACGCCAACACCGCGACGAGCTACCGGCTCACCGTCCCCGGCGCCGCGCACCTCACCTTCACGGACGGCCCCCTGTACCTGCCGCCGGTGCCCACGATCGTCGGCTCCCTGGGCCGTACCCGGAGCCCGCAGGTAGTCGCCGGAGCCACTCTCGCCTTCCTGGACGCCGTACTGCGCGGCGGGTGGGACGGACACGGCGGACCGGGCGACCCGGCCGGCGCCCTGCGGGCCTACGGCGAACTCAGCGCCCACCGACCGGGCGGCGGTCGCTGATCAGGCGTTGCGCTCCTGAAGGTCGGGCAGCCTGCGGAAGTCGAAGGTGTTCCACCGTTCGGGCCGCATGTGGATCGCGACGTAGTCGGCCGCGGACTCCTCCGTCGCGTTCACGTAGTCGGTGGCGGCGTCGCCCATGTAGCGGGCGGCCATGTCGAAGCGCTCCTGCTTCGAGGTCGGCCTGATCCCGGTCACCGGACCTTCCACCGAGACGTACCGGTAGTCCTCGACCTCGGCCACCTGCGCGCACAACGCGAACCGGCCCGCCTCCTCGATGAGCCGGGCCTTGCGCGCGCCGGGGGCGGTGATCACCTTGACGACCCCGCCCGGCTGGTACTCGTACCAGATCGGGGTGGTCAGCGGGGCCCGTTCCGGCTCGGCCGTGACGCTCAGGATTCCGACGTACGGTTCTGCGAGGAAGGCCTCGCGTTCCACTTGGGTCATCGGGCGCATGACCGACACCTTAGCCACCGCCGGGCCGGCGCGGAGGGCGCTCGGGGTCTCTCCCGACCGGTGCCGACCGGAGCCGACCGGTGCCGGTTCCGGGTTCATGACCCGCGCATATCGTTGCGGCAGCCGACCGGCGCCTTTCCTGTGCGCCGGGGGCCCGGGATGGGGGGAGTACGGCATGAGGGACACGGGGGCCGGTTCGGTGGTGGAGGAACTGGAGGCGTACCGGGGGGAGTTGACCCGATTCTGCTACCGGATGCTGGGGTCGTACGCGGAGGCCGAGGACGCCGTGCAGGAGGCGCTGGTCCGGGCGTGGCGGAGTGCTGACGGGTTCGAGGGCAGGTCGTCGGTCCGTTCGTGGGTGTACCGCATCGCCACCCGCGTGTGTCTGGACGCGCTCGCCGCGGGGAAGCGGCGGGCGTTGCCGATGGACCTGTCCGGGCCGGCGGACGGTGCCACGCCGCCGGGACCGCCGGCGGATGACGTGGCGTGGGTCGAGCCGCTTCCCGGGGCCGATCCGGGGGCCGATCCGGGGGGCGCGGCGGAGGCCGCCGAGTCGGTGCGGCTGGCGTTCGTCGCGGCGCTCCAGCACCTGCCGCCCAGGCAGCGGGCCACGCTGATCCTCCGGGAGGTGCTGGGGTTCTCGGCCCGTGAGGTCGCGGACCTGCACGGCTCCACCGTCGCGTCCGTCAACAGCGCCCTCCAGCGGGCCCGTGCCACCCTCGCCGACCGCAGGGAGGAAGCGGGCGGGCCGGCCGCGCCTGCGCCCGAGGGCGTCCGACGGGTCCTGGCCGAGCGGTACGCGGCGGCGTTCTCCCGCTACGACGTGGCGGAGCTGAACCTCCTGCTGCACGTCGACGCCACCTTGTCGCTGCCGCCGTACGCGAAGTGGATGCGCGGGGTGAGCGACATCGGATCGTGGCTGTCGGGGCCGGCCGTCGGCTGTCGTGGATCGCGGCTCGTCCCCACCGTGGCGAACGGCTCCCCGGCCTTCGGCCAGTACCGCCCCCGCGCCGACGGATCCGGCTACGAGCCGTGGGCGCTCCAGGTCGTCGAGTTCTCCGGGGACCGGATCACGAGCATCACGGCCTTCCGCGACACCGCGCGCCTCTTCCCGCTGTTCGGCCTGCCGGACCGGCTGGGCGCCGATTCGGACCTGGGCGTCCCGGCCTGATCACCTGCCGCCGAACTCGTCGAGGGCTGGGGCGCGGACGACGGTTCGTCTGACGGGGCCGGTCGGGGCGGGGGCACCGATGCCGCCGGACCCCTAGCGTCCCGCCGGGCCGCCCGCCAGGCGGGCCGTCACCGCGCTCAGCCACAGCAGACCGAGGCCGGCCCCGACGGTGAACGCCAGGACCGAGGCGGCCGAGGCCATGAAGCCGGCGAGTACGGCCACGGGGACGACGCGGGACGCCACGGCCCAGCCCCGCAGGCCCCGGGCCGCGAGCGGACGGGCCAGGACGAGGAACGCGGCGCACAGGGCGAGGTAGCCGACCATCCCGCCGAACATGTGGACGGCGCCGTGACCGCTCATCACGGTCGCCTCGGGCGCCCCGGCCGGGAAGCCCGCCCCGGGGTCGGCCGGGAACGCGGCCGCGAGCCAGAAGGAGACGCCAAAAACCCCGACCAGGGCCGGCCCCGACGTGCCGCCGGGGCCGCCGCGCAGGGTCTGCCGCAGGCCGGCCGCGCAGGCGATCAGCAGTGCGCCGGTGAGCACGAAGCTCGCCGTCTGGATCCAGCCCGCCTCGCCGAGGGCGAGCTGGCTGATGGCGTTCCGCGTGAAGTCGAAGCCGTCCCGCGCGAGTCCCTGGGCGAGCCCGGCGGCCAGGAACAGCGGCCCCGCCGCCACGCCACCGGCCACGGCCCACCACCCCGCCGCTCGCGGCGCGGGCGCGGCGGAGACGGGCTCTACAGGGACTGCGGCGGCGGCCCGGCCACCTCGGCGAGCAGGGCCGCCGCGGCCGCTCGTACGGTGTCGTCCACCTCGGCCCTGCCCACGTTGTAGTGCAGGAGCGGCAGCAGGCCGGGGTCCTTGGCCAGCTTCGCGCGGACGTCGGCGACGGCGCCCTCGGCCGGACGGCCCTCGGCGACCGTCTTACGGGCGTGATCCAGCAGGGTGGTGGTGAGAGAGCCCAGCCGGGCCGACCGGCGCAGCCCCAGCCCGTCGAACCCTTCGGGCCGGCCGGCGCTCCGTTCGGCCCGTTCGGCTGCGGCGCGCTCCCTGATCTCGGCGGCCTTGAGGGACGAGGCCTTGAACTCGGCCTGGAAGGCGGCCACTCCCAGTTTCGCCTTGCGGACCAGCCACACGGTCCCGGCGGCGGCGACGAACGCCAGGCACAGCGACTCCACGATGCCGGTGCCGGCGCCGACGATGCGCCAGTCATGGACGGTGAGCGCGATCGCGCCCACCCAGGTGAAGATCATGCCGGTGGCCCACAGGCTCTTCGCGTCGGCCAGCAGAGGTCTGGCGATGCGATAGGCGAGCTGGGTCGCGCCCGCCCCGGCGATCACGGCGCCCCATGGGCCGAGGAACGGCGTCAGCACCCCGCTGAACGCAGCCCAGAGGCAGATGAGTATCAGGACATGGGTCTTGCGCTGGGCCAGCATGTCGGCGAACCTTCCCGGTCGGGAGGCCGCCCGTCGCGCCTGGTGCGGCTCGGGTCGTCTCCGGCGGCGATGCTTGGCATGTCCATTACGCCGAGCGGGCCATAACCTAGCAAGCGGCGTGGTGGGAGTGCCACGGGGATGACGGCGGCGGCGCCGTCTCGGACATGCGGCGGATCCTACGGCGCCCCGAGGACCGGACCGGGGGCGGAAGGACTGCCGGTCAGGGTCGGAACTGGCGCCGGTAGGCTCGAACTGCCGCACCAACAGGTGCGCGATACCGGCCAGTTCGTTGACGGTGAGCCGCCGGTGGAGGTTGTCCAGCGCGTACCGCACGGCGCTGGCGACCAGGTCGTCGGCCGGCGCCCTGCTCACCGGGTGTTCCGCGAACTGGGCCTGGCCGCCCTCGCGGTGTGCGGTCACGACCATGCCGCGCGCCACCCGGGCGGCGACATCGGAGCCGTGGTCCTTGCGGATGAGGTGCAGGCAGGCGTCGATGCCGGCCACTGTGCCGGCGGCGGTGACGACCGAGCCGTGGCCGACCTAGGGCGCGTATTTGGTCGTGATCATTCTGGGAAGTTGTCCTCGCGACGCGGCCTGACCCGGTAGACCGTATGCCGTGACGCGAGTGCAACTATCGGATGTGGAATGGGAGTTCATCGAGCCGTACCTGCCGATCGGCGAGTACGGCCCGTACCCCGAACGGCTGCGCCAGCAGTTCGAGGACGTGATCTGGCACTTCAAGACCGGCAGCCAGTGGCGTGAGCGTGGACTCCACCACCGTCCGGGCCCATCACGACGCCGCCGGGATGCACCTGGAGCCCGACGCCTTGGCCGCCTTGGAGAGGGCCGCCGAGGAGGCGGAGAAGGCCCGGCAAAAAGGGGAGGCCCGCCGGAACAAGACGGGCAGGACGACCCGGAACGGCAAGAGCGGCGGCGCATCCGACGCCGGCGCAAGCTCCGCCTGAAGACTGCTCTGCTCGGACGCTCCAGAGGCGGGCAGACCAGCAAGGTCCACATAGCCGGCGAGCGCAGGTGTCGCCCGCTGGCGTTCGTGCTGACCGAGGGGCAGGCCGCCGACAGCCCGCAATTCGTCCTCGTGCTGCGGAAAGTCCGGGTCCGCGGGCCGGTCGGCCGTCCCAGGACCCGGCCCGACACGGTCGCCGGGGACAAGGCCTACTCGTCCCACCTTCGCGGCGCAATGATCTGGATCAAAGACCTCACCAGAACCAGCGCTTGATCACGACCACATACGCGCCCTAGGTCAACCGGCGTCGGGGGCATGCTTCTTGACGACCTCGAACGGCGTGTTGCCCGTGTACTGGGTCTCGCCCGCGGGGAGGCAGTTCTCCTCCCGAACGGTGCCGACCCCGTCGCAGTGCTCGAAGGCCATCCTGAAGAACACCGTGGTCGTGTGCGTACCGGGCCTGAGGCCAGGCAGCGCGGGCGACGCGAAGTTACCGAAGGGCAACCCCTCCTCGATCGTCACCAGACGCAGGACCTCGGGGCCGAAGGAGTAGCTCCGTTCCTGCGGGGTGCCGATGTCCTGGGTGATGCGGACGCCAAGGAACTTCAGGAGGAAGTCGTCGAAGGGCTTCGGCAGCGAGGGTGTGTACCCCGCCGGATAGACGGCGGTGGCCGCGTCGGCGGCCGTGCCCCAGCTCGGGAAGACCCGTACCCACGGCTTCCACGCCACTGCGACGCGGCAGTTGGGCGGGCCGATGATCGGCTCCCGGATCGACAGCCGCGCATTGATGTCGACCCCCTCCGAGGAGAGGCAGTGGTTTCCTCCGTCGGACGGGGTCGGTGCCGTCACCCCTTGCGCCGCGGTCTCCTCCCAGCCCTTGTCCGCGTGAGCCGTGCCGCTTCCCAGGGTCGTCAGTACGGTCGCCAGAGCGGCGCAGGCCAGGGCCGCTCGGATCCGGGTGGGACTCATCCACCGCTGCCTTTCGATGTCACCGTCGGGACCCTGTCCGCCCAACGGCAGGGCCTCGCTCACGCACCGAGCATGGCCCGCACCGGCTGGGAGCCGGCTCCGGACACGCGTGCACCCGCTGCGCGCACCACCCTGGGTCGCAGTGGCGCGGCCATTCGGCCCAGGCGCGCCTCACCCGAACCACCCGCTGATCACGACTCAATACTCGCCCTAGAGCACCGACGCGTTCACCGTCACCTCCGGATGGCGTTCCTGGAGGCCGACGGGCGTGCCGCCAGTGCGTCGTCGCCTCCCTCCCGTCCAGCAGGCCCGCGGCGGCCAGGGCGAACGCGCCGCTGCAGATGGATACCTCCCGGGACGGTGCCGGCGTCGGCATGCCGGAGCCGGCCGAGGCCGTGGTGCACCACGATGTCGAGGCCGCCCACGACCCGGTGCGCCCCGGGGGTCTCGGCGCCTGGTGCTCCGCTGACGTTCGGCATGCTCGTCTCCGACGAGCCCCTGCTGCTGCGCGTGCTGACGGTCGCGGCGACCAGGCGGCCGGTCCGTGCCCGCGGCGGACTGCGGATCGTCGCGGACCACATCCTCGACGAGGATCCGCCCTTCGACGTGCTGGTGATCCCCGGCGGCGTCACCACGGCGGTCTTGAGGGACGCGGAGGTCATCGACTGGCTCGCCCGGCGCCGGAAGACCTTCTCACTGACGTTCAGCATCTGCACCGGGGCCTTCCTGCTGGCCGCCACCGGGGCTCTGGACGGGCGTCCGGCCACGACCCACAGGGAGGACCGGGAGGAACTGGCCCGGCGCCGGCCCGACATCCGGTTGCACACCGACGTCCGGTGGTCGACGACGGCGACATCGTCACCTCTGCGAGGATCAGCGCGGGCATCGACGCCAGCCTGCACATCGTGGGCCGGCTCTTCGGCGAGCGCCTCGCCCGTCGCACCGCCCGCCAGATGGAGTACGTGTAGACGGCGGCCACGCGGGCCTGCGGCACGAGGCCCGGCTGTATTCGCCTGGGCGTCGGGTATCGGGGCGACGTCCGGCGAACTACTGGGCCGCCACCGCCATGACGCCTTGGTAGGCACTGCTCGCGCTGGAACCGAACGCCTGCCCGTTCACCACCGCGCCATAGCCGGCACCGGACGCTACGGCCATCCTCATTTCGGACCGGGACACATCAAAGTTTCCAGTGATCTCGATGAAAGCACTGCTGCCGCCGATAGCGGTCGAGTTGTGACCCGCGAAACTCCATTGAGACCCGGAAGCCGTGTACGTACCCCGGACCGGTAGCAGGTCGGTTCGTACATCCGTCGTCGACCAGGCGAACGTGCCGTCCGGGTTGAACTGCCACACGGACCCTGACAGCCGCTGCTGGTCGCGGGCGATCCACGCGGGGTTTCCGCGGATCTGCTCGAACCCGGTCAGCCTCACCACACGTACCGTCACCGTCTGCGCGGGTTGGGACGCGGCTTCGGGCGCGCCCAGGGCGGTTGGAGCACCCGATGTGCCGAAGAGGCTGAAAATCAGGCTGATCGCGAGCACAGCGCCGGCTCTCACGGTTGCTTGACGGTGCGCCACTGCGACTCCCTCGGACGTGGCGGGCCGGCAGGCCGCGCCAGGTTCAGCGGCAGGAGGGCCGGAGGGTTCGCTCGATCCAACCCCTGGGGATTCCACCACTCGCCTCCATCATGCGTCGAGCTGACGCAACCCGCAGCTCGCCGCGGCGGGTCCCCGCAACCGGGTGACCGGCCCCTGCGGCACGGGCTGGACGGTGGCGTCGTCCTACCGCGGCTGATACTGCTCGACCGCCTGCAGTCCGGCTGGGAGGATTTCGGCGATGGCGAACCCGCGCAAACAGTTCGATGTGCTCGTACTCGACTACACCATGGCGCGCGAGGACGAGCGGACGTTTTTCAACATCCAGGTGGCTGTGGCGGCCATCACGGTGGCGCTGCTGGCCGGTCTTGCCACGCTTCTGAGCGCAACGTGCCAAGTGAATTCGGCAGACGATTGCACGAACCTCCCGCCGGAACTGCTTGCCGCAGCACCTTCCATCCCTTTTGCCGCGCTCGCCCTCCTGCAGATCCTCGGCGCATCAGCAGCGTTGCGCAGTTATTACATGAGGGCTTTGGAAAAGGAACTCAGAGACTACGCGGAAACGCCACTGCCCGAGCTCGCGACGGTTGCGGAGATTCGACCGCCCTCATACGCCGGGCTGCTGGCCGAGCTGGCGACTCTGCGAAGGGGAAGGGGCGGGTACCGGATCCTCGCAATCCTGATCATGCTGATCACGTTCCTCGCGTTCGCCGGTCTGACCGTATACATCGCCCTCGATTTTTCCAAGCCGTATCGCGTTCCGATGCTGATCGTGTACGGCACCGCCTTCGCGTTCCTTGTTTTCGACGTCGCCTCAGTCACTCTCGGCGCACGAAGCACGTTCATCCGGATCGCCCGGCGCTTTGCCGTCCGCCAGGAGCACAGCCTCTTCGAGGGTGCTTCGTTGCAGACGTCCAACGGCCGGAGCCTGGCCGCGTATCTGCTGGTACCACGGCCTGAGGACTGGGTGAAGTGGCTGTTCATCCCGCTGGCTTTCATCGCCACGTCCTGGGGACAAGGGCGTGACTTCCACTGGACGAACCTGCTCATCTCGGTGGTGGTCACGGAGTTTCTCGTCTACTCGGCCCGATACCAGTGGAACGACATCCGCGGCCTGTCGGACGACAACCTGCACCCGCTGAGCACGGAGCGCCTCCGCCTCCCGCAGGTTGAATCCCGAAGGCACGCGCGATTCGTCGTATATTCCAGCCTTTCCGTCGCCGTGCTTCGGCTCCTGGCCGCCCTTGTGGTCGGCCTCGCGCTCGGTCGCCTCGGAGCCGTCCTCATCCTCGTGGCGGCGGTCTTCTTCTTTGCTGTCGTATATGAGGCGCTCCGCACCTGCGAGGCCGAGCATCCCGCAGCCGCGCGATCTCTCTGGTTCAGTGTCGGCGCGGGTTACGCTATTCGGTTCCTGGTGGGAGCGTTCACCGCATCAGAACCGCCGTACAGCGCACTTTCCGTTGTCGCTTCGGTCTTTTTCCACTGCTTCGGCGTCATGTTCGTCCTGATGACATGGCTTCTCGAAGGAACCAGCTTCTGCAGTGCGAAGGACGATGACAACTGGTTCATCTTCCCCGGGGCTCTCCGTAGAAAGAGGCACGTGCGACTCCTCCTTGACTACCTGGGTTCTCCGCGCATCGAGAACCGCGCGTCTCCACTGACCCTCCCGGATCCGGCACCAGGAGTGAAAGCCTGCGAGAAGAATGAGGTCCTGCGGGAGAGTCGGAATCTGACAACACTCCTAGTTCCGTGGAATATCGCCTTCCTCTGCGCGTCAGTCATGTCGGTCCCCACCGGCCTCTTGCTGTCAGGTGGCCCGGTTGATCCGGTTCGCATGACCGTCGGCGTGCTGCTCGGGCTCGGGGCCGGATGTTTGGTCATGACACTCAGCGATATCGCCCTGCAAATGATCGTCGCTTTCACCGGATCTCTCGGTCTTGTCCTTACCTCTGATTCTGACACTCTGGCGTCCGATGCGCTTACGGTATCTCCGTGGCTCCTTTCCGCAATCACCTACAGCATGTTCAGGCAGCAGTCTTACTTCGGCCTCAAGAACTTCGGTAAGGAACTGACCGGCAGAGCGAAGGGCGCTCTCCTGTACGTTCGTAAAAAAGTGATCGGCGCGGACACATGGCGGAAGATCGGATGACCTCACCTCGATCGGTAATCGGAACGTGGCGGGAATGTGTGCGGCCCGGCTGGTGCGGGTTGTAGCGGGTTGTAGCGCCTCCGGCGAACGGTATCCTCCCAGCTCAAGTGCCCGGAATCGCCGGTCCTGCCGGGTACGGAGCACCCAGAGCGGAGGCTCGGCGTGAAGAACTTCCAGGTGGACGGCTGGTCCGGCTGGCCCACGACCGTCGCCGGGCTTGGCGGGCGAACCGTTGTGCTCGCCGGCCAGCACAAGCGCGTGTCCTTGGAGACCGACGAAATCCGTGCTCACTCGCCGGTCGGACGCCTGCGGAGTAAAGCCGAGTGACGGAGACAGGAAGCGCGCCTGTGGGCGGAGCCCGGACCGGTCGCGGGTGATCCCGCACTGCTGCGGAAGACCGCGCTGAACCTGCTGGCCGTAATTCGGTTGACCCGGTCGCGGGCCGGCGTTGCACTGGGGCGGGGCACCGCGAGCGGTGGTGCCGGTACCGGGGGAAGGCAGCGGGCGCGCATGGAGATCCGTCACACGACCGACCAGGACTTCGACGTCTTCGTCGACACGATGCTCGCCGCGTTCGGGTTCTACCCGGAACCCCCGGTCGACGGGGGCGGACATTGGTGGTCGGCGCTCGAGATGGACCGGTGCCTTTTCGCCGTGACGGAGGACGGGCAGCCCGTCGGCACCGCCGGCGCCTACTCGTTCGAGCTCACCCTTCCCGGCGAGACCCTCGTCCCCGTCTCCGGGGTGACCGCCGTGGGCGTGCTGCCCTCCCACCGGCGCCGGGGCACGCTCAGTGCGCTGATGCGGCATCAGCTCGCCGAGCTGCGCGCCCGCGGGGAGTTCCTCTCCGTGCTGCTGGCCTCCGAGGCCCTCATCTACCGCAGGTTCGGCTACGGGCCGGCGACGTACACGGCGGGGCTGACGGTGCCGCGCCACCGGGCGGCGCTCGCCGTTCCCCGGGCGCGCGGCGGGAACGACGATCCGCTCACGGGTACGGGGGCGGGTTCGGGGGCGGCGAGCGGTACGGGTGCGGCGAGCGGTTCGGTCAAGGTGGTGCGCAGCGGCGAGTGCGCCGAGGTCCTGGAGGAGGTCTACGACCGGTACCGCCGCTCACAGCCCGGCGCGCTGTCCCGTCCGCACCGCTGGTGGTCCCTGCGCGCGGGGCAGCCCCCGATCTCTCCCACGCCTCGGTACGTCGCCGTCCACCGGGACGCCGACGGCGTCCCGGACGGGTACGCGAGCTACACGATCGAGCCCGGAGCCTCCAGGACGATGAAGGTCGACGAGATCATCACCGCCGACGACGCCGTCCACACGGCCCTGGCCCGGTTCCTGCTGGAGCACGACCTCGTCAACCAGGTCTCCTTCAAGCACGTCCCGACCGACCACCCGCTGCGCTGGCAGTTGGAGGACTTCCGGGGCGGCGAGGTGACGGGAGCCGGCGACTGGCTCTGGGTGCGGCTGCTGGACGTGCCGGGGGCGCTGACCGCGCGCGGCTGGTTCGCGGACGGCGAGATCGTCCTCGACGTCGAGGACCGGTTCCTCGGCGAGCACGGCCGTCACCTGCTGACCGTCCGGGGCGGCAAGGCCGACTGCGTCCCGACGGACCGGGAGCCCGACCTGTCCCTGGACGTGAGCGACCTGGGCTCGGTCTACCTCGGCGGCACCGCCCCGAGCACCCTCGTGCGCGCCGGGCACATCAGGGCCCACCACCCGGGCGCGGCCGCCCTCGCGGACACCCTGTTCCGGACCGAGCGCTCCCCGCACTGCCTGCACTGGTTCTGACGACCGGTCGGTGTGCCGTCGCCGTCGCCGTCACCGTCGCCGTCACCGTCTGGATGCCGGCGGCCACGTCCGTGTCACCGTGTGGTGCGGGGGCATGCGCGGTGCAGGACTCCGAATCCGATCGTGCCTTCGGCCTGGGCCGCCCAGTCCGGTCCCGTCTGGCTCCACCTGCTGGTGATGGCCTTCGCCGTTCTCGTCCTGGTGGCGACGCTGACCCGGCGCAGGTAGTCCCGCCGTGCTGTTCCTGGCGCTGCTCGTACCGCCCCTGCTGATGTGTGCCGTCCTGGGGCTCGCCCGCTACGAGGAGTACATGCTGGGTCCGGCCGGGCCGAGCGCGCCCGCCCCGCCCGGCCGGCCGCACCGGCCCGGCTCACACCGGGCGTCACCGCGCGGGCGGTTGGAAGCAGGCGATGACGTCCTTGCCCCTGGGGCAGGGGCGCGCCTGCCACCCGTCGGCGAGGGCGTCGACCAGGAGCATCCCGCGTCCCCCGAGGGCTCCGTCGTCGGGGCGGCGCTGCTCGGGCACACGGCTCGACGCGTCGTGCACCGTGACGTGCAGACACCGGCCGTCCCAGACGAGGATGAGCTGGGCGCCGCTGCGGGCGTGGACATGTGCGTTGGTGACCAGTTCGGACACCGTCAGCACGACCGAGTCCACCAGGTCCGGCGCCGTCCGTTCCCATCCGAGCGCCCTCAGGTGTTCGCGCGACCATTCCCTCGCGGCCTTCACGCCGCTGGTGACGGGCAGCGAACGCGCCCATCCGACAGCCCTCACTGAGCGGTCCTGCGTCATGTCTCTCCTCCCATCGGCCGGTACACCCCTCGTGTGCCCCGGAGGCGCCCGGGGTCACCGCCGGCGGGGGACGTACCGTCGTCCGGCGGGCATCGCCGCCGATCGCGGTGCCCAGCAGCCCAATCCGGTTGCGTCAGACCCGTGATCGGCGGCGATACTCCGGGGCATGAGCAGAATCGCTGAGGTCATCGTGCTGGCCCAGGACGCGGACGAGGTGATGAGGCCGCTGACGCGGCCCGACCGTACTCGTACCTGGGTGGGCTGCTTCTCCGAGATGCGCCCGGGCGGTGACTGGGGTTTCGGCTGGGGTGCGGAATTCGAGCACATGAGCTGGAGATCGGGGCTGTTGAAGCACTTGGAGTCCTTGCCGTGGCCTCGTCCGGAGACGGTGCAGGTGCTGATCCACGACGAGGAGGACGACTGCTTCGGCCTCTGGATGATCCACGGCGGCAGGCTGCGGGAGGTACCCCTTCCGCATACCCGACGGGCCTGGTGGTCCGGACCGCCGCAGGAGGGCTACGCGCCGGATCCCGGAATCCTGAGCCGGACGGACTGCGGGCCCGTCGACTGGCCGGAGGAGATCGAGGGCGGTGACCGGTCCCGGCCTCCGGCCTGGTGACGTGATCAGGTGTGGAGCCGGATGGTCCTCCTCCACGGCCGGTGCTCGCCCGCCGCGTACGGCGTCCGGTACGCACGGCAGGTCCCCGGCGTGCGCTGCCGGGGACCTGCCGCGGTGCTCATCGTGCGGTCGTGACGGGCTCAGGGTTCCTGGCGGCGGTCGCGCAGCGAGTCCTTGATCCCGCGGGCCTGCTCCTCCGCCTTGTCGGCGGCTTCGCGGACCTTGCCCTTGAGCTGGTCCGTCTTCCCCTCGGCCTGCATGCGCTCGTTGCCGGTCGCCTTGCCCGCGACTTCCTTGGCCTTGCCCTTGGCCTGCTCCATCTTGCCCTTGGCCTTGTCCGCCATGAGGAAACACTCCCTTTCCGGAAAACGGTCGGTCGCTGGACAAGCTAGGCGAGATCGGGAGGATGCGCGCGTCGGGAGGAGGTCACGGTGCTCACCGTGCCCCGATGCGGTCGCGCCGACCGGGCGGCCCGGCCGTCAAGACCGGGGCGTCGGGGCCGTCCACAGCCTTCTCGTCATGAATGTGCTGTTCGGGTCGGGCCGGTAGTCCGCGAACGGCTCGCAGGGGACGAACCCGAACTTCTCGTACAGCCTCCTTGCCGGGAGGAAGAACTCCGCGGTGCCGGTCTCCAGGCTCAGCCGGGTGAAGCCCGCGCGCGCGGCCTCGGTGATGATGTGCTCCAGCAGCAGCGACGCGATCCCGCTCCGCTTGCGTGCCGCCGTGGTGCGCATCGACTTCAGCTCGGCGTGTCCCGCGTCCAGCTCCTTGAGCGCGCCGCAGCCCACCAGGACGTCGTGGTCGCGCACCGTCCAGAACGTGATCCCGGGTGCGCGGAGGGCATCGAGATCGAGCGCGTGCTTGCTCTCCGGGGGCGAGATGGACCGCATCTGGCGGACGTGCTCGTCGAGGAACCCGGCGATCTCGGGTCCGGAGAGGTCATCTCTCGCGATCTGCATCCTTACTCGTCCTTCCTCGTCTTCCCTCGGGGCCGCTGGGCTCCCATTTTCGTTGTCTTGACAACAGTTGTCCAGGCATTAATGCTGGGAGGGTGACAGCATCAAGCAGCGGTCTTCGTGACCACCTCGGGTACTGGCTGCGCCGGCTCTCCGACGAGGTCCACGGCCGCTTCGAGAAACAGCTCGCGGAACACGGGGTGACCGTCTCGCAGTGGGCGGTCCTCATCACCGTCCATCGTGACGACGCCAGCACCACCCGCGAGGTGGCCCGCTACGTCGGCATCGACGCCGGCGCGGTCTCCCGCCTGGTCGACCGGCTGATCGCCAAGGGGCTGATGTCCCGCGAAAGCGACCCCGGATCCCGGCGCATCATGCGGCTCACCCTCACCGAGGCCGGCCGCGAGCTCACCCCGCGCCTCGCGGAGATCGCCGATCTCAACGACGCCCACTTCTTCGCCCACCTCGACCCGGACCAGCGCCTCCTGCTGGAGGACTGGATCCGTGGTCTGGTCGGCGAGGTCCCGCCCGACCCCCCTGCCCCCGGAAAGACCCCGCCATGGACCACAGCCACGCCACCGCCCGCTCGGTGACCAAGACCGTCGGCATCGACCGGCCCGTCGCGGAGGTCTTCGACTTCCTCCGCGATCCCGCGAACTGGCCCGCCTGGGCCGTCGTCAACGTCAAGGCCGTCGAACCCTCCGGCGACCCCGACTGGTGGCTGATGACCACCCCGCACGGGCCCGCTCGCCTCCGCATCCGCGCCGACGCCGCACGCGGCCTCCTCGACCACGATTACGTCGACGAGCAGGCGTCCTGGCAGGTCCCCGCTCGCGTCGTCGCCAACGGCGACGGTACGGAGTTCATGATGACCTTCTTCCAGCCGCCCGCCTTCACGGACGCCTACTTCGACGAGCAGACCGCCCTCGTGGACACCGAACTGGCCACCCTCAAAAGCATCCTGGAAGGCAGGGCGTGACCGTGACCCCTCCGTCACCGGTCCCGGTGTGAGGGGGGCGTCACGCCCGGGCGTCGGGCCGCCCCATCCACCAGTTGCCCGGGGCGGCGGGGTCGGTGCTGGACCAGTACTCGACCACGGCGGACTCGAACTCGGCCGGGTCGAGGGCACCGTCGCCGTCGCGGTCCAGGTGGGCGAACGCCGCGTCCAGGTCCGCCTGGCCGATCCCCGGGAAGTGGCTGCGCTGGAAGGCGTCGAACTCGGTCCTGCTGACCCGGCCGTCGCCGTCGGCGTCGGCGATGGCGAAGAACGCCCGGGCGAGCGCGCCGACGGTGGTGGCCGCGGCCTCGGGGTCGGCGGCCAGGGTCAGGGTGCTCGTGACGAACTCCCGCTTGGTCATGCGACCGCCGGCCCCGCCGACGTACGGGGCGTGCAGGTCGCGCCAGACCGCGACGTAGGCGTCGACCATGCGTGCGTGCTCGGCCGAGCCGCGGGCGTACCCGAGCTGGTCGGCGGCCCGGTCGCCCATGATGACGTGGTCGGCCTCGGTCAGGGCCCCGTCGCCGTCGGCGTCCAGCAGATCGAAGCCGTGGCTGATCTTCTCGCGCAGGATGTCCATGGCGGTGAACGTAGCGCAGGCGCCGCGGGCCCGGAGGCCGGTCGCCGTGGGGAGCCACGATCGGGCGACACAGTGGAAGGGCCTCGCCACCGCGGGCGTGGGGTTGGCGGGGCGCCGCCGGGTCCGGCCGGGCTCATGGCCGTCTCCCTCCGCTCCGCCCGGCGGCGGCGTCAGGGCGCCACGGCGCCGTCGCGGTTCGGCGGTTTCGCCCGCGCCCTCCTCAAGGACCGCTGGGCCTGCGCGCCCGGCGCAGGGCGCGGCGCACGGCGGTGCCGCCCTCGCGGCGCAGGCGGGAGTGGCGGTCCAGTTCCTCCATGAGGCGCTGGGAGCGTTTGTCCACGTCGAGCTCGTCGAGCACCCGGTCGACGTCGGCGAGCAGGGCGCCGTGCAGCTGCCAGTGTCCCGGCTCGGTCCGCAGCTGCTCCAGCAGGAGGTGCGCCAGCCGGTCGCGGGCCTGGCGTGCCATGCCCAGTTCCCGGGTGAGCCGGTCCTCCTGCTCCTCGGCGTTGGTGGTGACCTGGGCGGTGATCAGCCGGGAGAAGCTGTGGACGGCGAGCGCCATGTGGCCGAACAGGTCCTGCAGGGCGCGGGTCACCGGCGGGGAGAACAGCGGCTCGTCCGTGCGGGCCTTCGCCAGGTCGGTGAGGGCCCGGGCCGAGACGCGCAGCACGACCGCGCAGATCTCCAGGGTGTCCAGGCCCGTGCGCAGGACCAGCCGGAACATCAGCCCCTCCCGGACGCGGGGGTTCATGCGCAGGCTGTCCTCCGCCTGGCGCAGCGCGGCGTCCACCCCGGCGATGTCGTTGTCGAGCCGGCGGGCCTCGTGCAGCCGGGTGGCGGCCTCGGCGACGGTGGTGCGGCCGGTGAGTTCGTCGGCCATGCCGGTCATCAGCGCGGCCATGCGGGCGGCCAGGTCGTCGATCGCCCGGCCGGCGGGCTCCACCCAGACGGGCGGGGCGAACAGCAGGTTGAAGGCCAGTCCGACCACCGCGCCGATGAGCGTCTCCAGCACCCGGTCCCAGGCCGTGTCGGCCACCCGGGTGACGCCGAGGACCAGCATCGCGCTGATCGCCACCTCGGGGACGAACTCGTCCACCCTGACCAGGTGCCCGACGACCAGCGAGGCCAGGATGACCAGCCCGAGGCTCCACCAGGTCAGTCCCACGAGCGCGCTGAACCCGACCGCCACCAGTACCCCGGCCACGACGGAGTTCACGCGGCGCACCCCGGTGGTGAGGGTGGAGTACAGGGTGACCTGGACGACGAGCAGGGCGGTGAGCGGGGCCGTCAGCGGTGCGGGCTCGTTGCTGAGCCGCAGCGCGACCACGTACGAGAGGACGGCGGCCCCGGTGGACCGTACGCTCTGCACCACCACGGGGTCCCGCCGTCTGGCGGCCAGGCGGCGCGGGAGGTGGCGGAGGGGGCGGAAGCGGCGGAAGGGCCTCGCGAGGTCGGGCATACCTTCGCCTCTTCCCCGTCGGCGGCCGTGATCACGCGGCGGACAGGGGGCCAGTAACGGGGCCGGGGCCGAGGCCGGAGGACCCGACCCCGCGCAGGATGCGCCTTGGCGTGTGGTCCCGCTGCTCCGATCGGCCCACCCCTGCGGCACGGCCCTCCGCCGACGGTGCCCGTCTGTGCTCGGGTACCCGTGGCGCACCGGCCGTTCCCGCCGGGGCGCCACCTCTGCCACGGCGCCGAGCGGCCCTCGCAGCCGGCCCTTTCCTCCGGGAGGAAACCGCGATGACCCCCTTCCGCAGCCGTTGCGCGGTGGCCCTCGGCACACTGCTCGCATGGGCGGCCCTCGGCTCCTACGCGCCCTCGTCCGCGGCCTCACAGCCACGCGAACTGGTGGTTCCGTCGACGGCCTACCCGACGGTCCAGTCCGCGGTCGACGCGGCGCACCCCGGGGACCGCATCGCCGTCCGTGCCGGCGTCTACCGCGAGCAGCTGACGATCCACAAGGACCTCACCCTCACGGGGGCGGGCGCCGGGAAGACCACCATCCTCGCTCCCGAGCATCTGGTGACGGGATCCGACGGCCTCAACTCGATCGTCTTCCTCGACAACGCTGCGCGCGTGAAGGTCTCCCGTCTCTCGGTGAGCGGGCCGGGTTCCGGCACCTGCGCCGCCGGCGCGCTCGGAGCGGGCATCCGGGTGCTGGGCGGTGCGCACCTGGACCTGAGCCACGCGGCGGTGTCCCACATCAAGGACACCCCCATGGCCCCGTGCTTCCGGAGCGCCAACGCCGTCCTCATCGGGGACCTCCCCACGGGCACGGGGTCGGCGAGCATCCGGGATTCGAAGATCACGGACTATCAGGGCGCCGGGATCGTCGTCCTCAACCAGGCCTCGAACGCCACACTGCTGCGCAACGTGGTCACCGGGCAGAAGCGCCTCTCCACCGACGGCATCGAGTTCGTCGACGCGACGGGACGAGCCGATGAGAACACCGTGAGCGACAACGCCTGCCGCGAGCCGGATCCGGGCTGCGGGCCGGACTTCTTCAGCGAGTTCCAGCACGCCGGCATCCTGGCCAACACGGGGGTGGAGGTCACCCGCAACCGTCTCGTCGGCAACCAGCTCGGCATCTATGCCTTCGGCACGATGGAG
This sequence comes from Streptomyces sp. NPDC000075, assembly GCF_040301925.1. NCBI lineage: Bacteria > Bacillati > Actinomycetota > Actinomycetes > Kitasatosporales > Streptomycetaceae > Streptomyces > Streptomyces sp. NPDC000075. The sequence goes on along the minus strand of NZ_JBEPFL010000011.1, from coordinate 169,967 downwards.
ACCGGCCACAACACCATCGTCGACAGCGAGTACTTCGGGATCGCCTTCCAGGACGGCAGGTTCACCGCGGTCAAGGACACCATCCGGGGCGGCGTCGGCGGCGTCGCGGTCGTCGCCTCGGCCGTCGACACCACCGCACGGCTGGACCAGGTGCGGATCACGAAGATCTCGGGTGACCGGACCCGCACCTTCGAGTGCTGCGGCTTCACCGCGACGGTGACCACCACGAAGCCCTGACCTGCCGGAAGGGGGGCGGTCGTTCCTCTTCCCCCCGGGCGCGGGTGGACGTGCAGGGCCCCGGCATACTGGCAGCGTGAAATTCGACGTGCTTCGAATAACCGCGAGCCTCGCGACGGCCACCGTAACGGCACTCGTCCCGGCCGCTTGCGGGGCGGAGAAACCCGTCATCACACCGGAGGCGGTCACTCATCCCGAACTGGTCGGCCGGTGGGACGGGGAGCCGAAGTGCGGATCGCCGATGGTTCGGCTGCGTGACGATTACACCTTTTCCGCCCAGGACTTTCCGGTCCAGTGGGACGGTCCCGGCCCGGACTCGCAGGTGACCCGCCGTTCATCCGACGGGGAGTGGCACGGCGTCAACAAGGATTCCGGCCTGCCGCCTTATCTGGTGCTCAGTTTCAAGAATCACAACGACATCCAGATTCTGCATTTCTATGTGGAGCGTGGAGAGCTGCGGATGGACGGGACCGTCTACGCGGACGGAGGGGACCCCTATCCCTACCCGTGCCACTACAAACGCAGATCTGCCGACCCCGAGGCCTAGGGCATGTCCCACGGGCTGTCCGAGGGTGATGGCGGTGACACCACGGCACATAGGGTGAGCGGCATGGCCGGGACGGATCGAGGCGAGGGCAGTGCGGAGCGCGCCGCGTTGCGCCGTGCGCTGGAGGAGTTGGACGCGCGGTTGGCCGCAGGTGCCGAGCGGGGTCCCGGGGCTTGTGTTCGGTTCGATTCCTTGGTGGAGAAGCTGCGGACACCGGCGGCCGCGTTCCTGAAGCCGGAGCTGGAGGAACGGCTTGCCCGTCACGTCGCCGCGGACGATTCCTTCGCGCGGGACCGGATGGCCCACGTGCTGGCGGGTGCCTGTGGTCAGGAGGCCCTGCCTGCCCTGCTGCGTGCGATGGTGACCGATCGCAACGAGGACGGGGACATGCTGCACGTCGACGTCCTCGATCTCTTCGAGGCATGGCCGGACACCGCGTTCGCCCTGTCCATGGAGTACACCGTTTCCGATGATCCGGGTCTGCGGAGAGTCGGTCTCTGGGGCGTTTGCTTCTTCGACTCGCTCGGGACCGAGTACTTCGGTCTGGTCGCCGACGCGGCCTGCGACCCGGACCCCGGGGTGCGCGCCGACGTGATGACCACCCTCGGCTCCAGCGTCGGCCTGGGTGATCCCTCGCGGGCCTTGGACATCCTCATCGCCGGCGCGTCCGACGCCGCACCGGAGGTCCGACGGGCAGTTGTGAGCGCCCTCTACGGGGCACGCGAAGCGGCGGCACTGTCCGGAAGGCCGGCCCCCGATGCCCGAGCCGCACTCGAACGACTCGCGACGGATGAGGAGGCGACCGTACGCGATGCCGCGCGCCGAGCCCTCGCGCCAGCGACCGGGTGGTTCTGAACGGTGCCTGGGGCCATGGCTTCAGCAGCGGAATCGACGCCGGTGACCGCCGACGGCCGGGCGCTGCGCCGCCCGCATCACCGCCGACGGCTTCCACCGCCGTGACCTCACGGTCCGCCGGCTCGTAGGAGACGGTGCCGGCCCCGGCGTTCAGCACCGTCCGCGCGTCGCCGAGCGCTTCCCGGATCCTCGCCGCGATCCGCCGCTCCGTGCGCCGGGGCGTCCACGTACCCCGGGCTCACCCCGACGAGGTGGCCGTGAGGCCTGACGTGATCAGGCGGGTGCCGGCGTGGAAGGAGGCGTCGCGGTCCGGGAAGCCGGTCGTGGCGAGTTCCGCGAGGTGGGGCAGGGCCGACAGGTCGGGGGTGGTGGTGGGGGCGGGGTGCCGTGGCCGCAGTTGCTCCTGGAGGACGAACCCGGTGGTGTAGCTGAGCAGCGCGTCGGTGACGGTCGCGGCGAGCGGCAGCGGGATCCCGGCGGCGCGGGTGATGCCGAGGAGGCGGTCGGCCAGGGCGAGGGCGTGGGGGCTGGGGACCGCGTACCCGGCGACCAGGCGGGCGCCGTCGCGGTGGGCGAGCATGGCCCGGCGCAGCGCCGACGCCGTGCCGGCGAGGCGGTCGGCGAGCTCCGCCGCCGGGACCGGTTCGGCCAGGGCCTCGGCGACGATCCGGTCCGCCAGCTCGGCGAGGAGCTCGTCCTTGTTCTTGACGTGCCAGTAGAGCGCGCCGACCCGCAGGCCCAGGCGCTCGGCCAGCCTGCGGGTGGACAGCTCGTCCAGCCCGGTCTCGTCGAGCAGTTCCATGGCGGCGTCGATCACGTCCGGCCGTCGTACCGGCATGCCGGGTCTCCCTGGGTCTCGTCCTGCCATTGCACCTGAGCGGTGTTCAGGTTACCTTGAACAGCGTTCGGGTTGAACAGTGTTCAGGATAACGCCGACGAGGGGGAACCGTCATGACCGAGGTGCAGGCACGCGTACAGAAGACGATCGACCGGCTGGTGGAGTCCGGGCGGGAGACCGGCGTCCAGGTGGCCGCCTACAAGGACGGGCGGATGGTGGTGAACGCCTGGGCGGGAACCGCCGACCCGTCCACCGGGCGGCCGGTGGACCGGGAGACCCTGATCCACTCCTACTCCGCGGGCAAGGGCGTGACCGCGACCGTGGCCCACGTCCTGGCCGCGCGCGGCGTCCTCGACTACGACACCCCCCTCGCCCACCACTGGCCGGAGTTCGCCGCCCACGGCAAGGAGCAGGTCACCCTGCGGCACGCGCTCACCCACGCGGCGGGTGTGCCCCAGCTTCCCGCCGGCATCACCGCCGAGGAGCTCTACGACTGGGACGCGATGTGTGCGATCGTCGCCGGCCAGGAACCGCTGTGGGAGCCGGGCACCGCCACCGGCTATCACGGCTGGACCTTCGGCTGGCTCGTCGGGGAGACCGTCCGCCGCGTCACCGGGCGCGGCATCTCCCAGGTGCTCCGCGAGGAGGTCGCCGGCCCGCTGGGCGTCGCCGACTCCCTCTTCCTCGCCGTCCCCGAGCAGGCCCTGCCCCGGGTGGCGACCCTCGTCGAGGGCAACTGGGAGGCGTCCCTGGCCGCGATGCCCCAGGACCTGCCGTTCTTCCGGTCCGTCCCGAACCGCGGGGTGTGGACCACCGCACAGCTCGCCAACCGTCCCGAGTACCTGCGCGCCGAACTCCCGGCCGCCGGAACCTTCTCCGCGTCCGCCGTGGCCCGGATGTACGCGGCGCTCATCGGCGAGGTCGACGGGGTGCGGCTGCTGCCGCCGCGGCACACGGCGCGGATCGCCGCCCTGGCCACGGACGACACCGACGTGATGTTCGGGCGCCCGATGGCCAAGGGCCTGGGCTACTTCCTCGGCCTGCCGGAGACGGGCGGCCGGCGCACCGCCTTCGGCCACCACGGCTCCGGCGGCAGCATCGCCTTCGCCGACCCGGAACACGGGCTCGCCGTCGCCGTCCTCCACACCCGGCTGACGGGCGGCCAGGAGAACACGGTGCCGCAGACGGTCGCCGACGAGATCCGGACGGCCTTGGGGATCACCGCCTGAGGGTCGTCCCGCATCTGCCGGTAGCGGCTGATGGTGGTGGTGCGGCTGTCGTGATCGACCGCCGCGACCGCCGCGAGCCGCGCCGGGACGCCGGCCGGGGCCGGCTCGGGGGTCTCATGGTGTGGTGCTGCTGCCCGCGGTGTCGGGCTCGCGGGCGCCGGCCGGCGCCGGCCGCGCGCCATCCCGTCCCGTGGGCCGGGCCGCGCGGCCCAGGAGGAGGACCGCCGCCCAGGTCAGGCCCAGGATCCCGGCGGCGAGGAGCTGAACCCGGTAGTCGAGCCCGGTCACCATCGCCGTGCCGATGAGCAGGGCGAGCCCGGTGGGCGCGAACATCAGCGTGTTGGCCGTGGCCGCCACCCGGCCCAGCAGTTCACCCGGGGTTTCCCGCTGGACGGCGGTCATGGCGGCGATGAGTGCGCAGGGCAGGCCCAGCCCGATGGCCAGGCTGCCGCCCAGCACGACGGGGAGCCAGGGCGTGGCCCGGGCGAGCACGCCGAGGGCGAAGAGGGAGAGTCCGACCGCCGAGAAGGCCCGTTCGGACATGCGGCGCATCAACGCACCGGCCGCCAGCCCGCAGACGACCGACCCGAGCCCCTGAACCGGGGTCAGTACGCCCGCGTAGGCCGGCGATTGGTGCAGGCCGCCGTCGAGCATGGCGAACGTGGCCGTACTGCTCAGGCTGGACAGGACCATGGCGGTCGCGCCGGTGAGGACCAGTGGACGCAGCAGCGGGTGCCGCCACAGGTAGCGGGCGCCTTCAGCGGTCTCGGCGGTCCAGGCGCGCTTGTCGCGGGCCGCGGGCCGGGCCTCCCGTACACGGATGAACCGGAAGGCGAGCGCGGCCAGTACGAAGCTCACCGCGTCCAGCACCGCCACCGCGGGCCCGCCGAAGGCGGTGAACAGCCCGGCGCCGGCCAGCGGGGCGAGCAGCTTCGTGCTCTCGATCGCGGTGTACACCATGCCGTTGAAGTCGCCGCGCAGTTCCTCCGGCACGGCGGCGGCCACCAGCGCGGTCTGCGCCGCGTCCGTCAGCACCATTCCCGTGCCCACCAGGGTCAGGACCGCGAAGAGCAGCCAGACGTCCGCAGCCGAGTGCACGGCGATCGGTGCGGTCATGACGACGGCCAGGGCCAGGTTGACGGCCACCAGGAGGGGGCGGCGGCGCACGCGGTCCGCCACCGTGCCGATCAGTGGGCCCGCGAAGGTGGGCAGCCAGAGGCAGAAGCCGACCAGAGCGGCCAGGCCGTCGGAACCGGTGAGGGTCTTGACCCAGATGCCGGCGGCGAGCGACATGGCCGTGTCGCCGAAGGCGGAGACGGTCACCCCGCCCAGATACAGACCCGCGTTGCGTTCCTTCAGGACTTCGAGCGTGCGCCAGCTCATCAACATCCCCCGTCTCGTGTGCGCTTGATCGCGCACTCTACCCCCAAGCATTTCATTGGGGGTAGAGGTCCAGGCGACGCCCGTACGGTTTACTGGCCTGTGTGACCGATACCGACCCCGTACTTCGCGCACTCGCCCATCCCCTGCGGCTACGGATGCTGAGCCTCATGTGGCCGGGACCGATGTCGGCCGCCGAGCTCGCCCGCGAGCTGGACGTCTCGCACGCGCTGGCCAGCCAGCACCTGCGGCGCCTCGACGCGGTGGGGCTGGTCGAGCTGGCGGAGGAGCGCACGCGCCGCGGTGGCCGGGAGCGGCGCTACCGCACCGTCCCCGGCACACCGCTGTCCGACCAGCACGACGGCGCCCTGATGCTGGCCGAGACCATGGCCCACACCCTCCGGGAGCGCGCCGGTCGACGGCTGGAGGCGAGCGAGGGCGTGACCGTCGACGCGGAGCTGTGGGTGGATCCCGGCACTTGGGAGGAGGCGAGGCGACGACTCACCGAACTCGCCGTCGAACTCCACCGGGCCGCACGGCCACCGCACTCACCGGGGACCGTCCCCCTGGGCGTCAGCATGATGGCCTTCCCCTTGCGGGACACGCCACCTCCGGACCCGTCGACGGCCTGAGCCGGTCAACGGTCGAGCGGGCCGCCGAACCAGCGGCCGGCGGCCCGCGCGAATTCCTCGGGGTCGGGGTGCCGGTCCCCCGCCCAGGCGACGACGCCGTCCGGCCGCACCAGCACGGCACCCGAGCCGAGGTCGTCCGTCGCCGTCCCGGCCGCGTACCGTATGCGGCCCTCCCAGCCGGTCGCCGGAGCGTGCAGGCGCCGGTCGGTGCTGAAGTCGAGCACGACGCCCCGTCCGTCCTCCATGAGGTCGCCGAGGCGAGTGCCGTCCTCAAGGCGGTAGTCGGGGGCGCTGCGGCCGACCAGCGGGTGCTCGCTGCCGAGGTCGTACCGGATCCACGCCCCGGACAGCCTCCCGAACACGTAGGTCGCTCCGTCACGGGTCCCGATGAGATCGCGGACCACGGCCTGGATGGCCTGGGCGTACGGTTCCGGCCTCATGGTCGCCACCTGGGCGCGCGACCAGTCGAGCACCGCCGCGCCGATCGGATGGCGCTCGTCGGCGTAGGTGTCGAGCAGCCCGTCCGGCGCGTGCCCGCGCACGGTCGCCGCGAGTTTCCACCCCAGGTTCACGGCGTCGCCGATGCCGGTGTTGAGCCCCTGGCCGCCGAGGGGGGAGTGGATGTGGGCGGCGTCGCCCGCGAGCAGGACGCGTCCCCGCCGGTAGGCCGTCGTCTGCATCGCCCGGTCGGTGAAGGTCGACGCGAGGTGGACCTCGTCGATCGTCACGTCGATGCCGGACACGCGGCGCAGGACCGCCTGGAGGTGCTCGCGGGTCGGCGGCCGTGAACGGTCGAACGCGCCGCCGTCGAAGTCCGCCACGGCGATGTGCCCGTCGAGGGGCATCCGCAGGTACATGCCCGACGGCGTGAGGTGGAAGCCGGGGCGCAGGCTCTCGGTGCCGGCGAGGGTGACCTGCATGGTGTAGCCGGTGAACTGCGGTTCGGTACCGACGAATTCGAAGCCCGCGAGCCTGCGCACCGTACTGCGTCCACCGTCGCAGCCGACCAGCCAGCGCGCCTCGTACGCGTCCGCGCCGGCCCGGGCGACCACGCCCTGCCCGTTTTGGGAGACGGCCGAGACCGTGACGCCGCGCCTGATGTCCACGCCGAGCTTGGCCGCCTGCCCGGACAGCACCGCCTCGACCGCTTCGAGGTCCGTGACCACGGCCTCGCGCGCCGGGCCGGGAAGCCGGAAGGGGAGGGCGGCGACGTCGACCCGGTCCGCGTCGAGCATCATGCCGGCGAAGTGGCCGGCGAACCGGGAACGGGCGGGCGCACCCGCTTCGGGGGCCGCGCCGAACACCTCCTGGACGCCCGACGCCGCCAGCAGGGGTTCCAGCAGTCCGCGCCGGTAGAACGCCTCGACCGAGGCGGCGGACAGCCCGCGCCTGCCCAGCGGGGCCGACCGTAACGGGGAGCCGGGCTCCGGCTCCCGTTCGAGCACCACCACGGAACAGCCCGCGAGGCCAAGCTCGCAGGCCAGGGCCAGACCCACCGGACCGGCTCCCACGATCACCACGTCATGCACGAGAGATCCCCTCCTCGGACTCCGAGCCGGACGGACGTCCGGCAGGACCTCTCCAACGGTGCCGGACGCCACCGACAACGCACCGACGGCGCCGGCACGTCACCGACAAACGACCGGTACCACCGGCCCGGCGGCCCGGCCCCCGGCTCGCGCCGGCCCCGGGATCGGGGCCGGCCCCGGGACCGGGGCAGGGTCTCAGCCGAGGACGGCGGTCACCTCGCGGCGGGCCGCCTCCGACAGGAGGGGCGCCCAGCGCGTGAACAGATCGAGCAGGCCCGCCCCGTTGCGCTCGCGGAAGGACTCGTTCACCCTCGCCAGGTCCAGCTCGTTGGCCACCGTGAGCTCGGCGAAGTCGCGGCGCTGCCGCGGCGTCGGGGTGAACTCCTCACCGGTGAACCGGTCCCGGAAGGTCACCGCCTCCCCGTCCGCCGCGGCGAGGCCGGGGTAGGAGGCCTTGCGGTCGCAGCTGGCGTAGAAGTACACGAGTTCCTCCGCCTCCGCACCGATCGCCTCGGCCAGACGCGCGCGCTCGGACAGCTCCAGGAGTACCAGCGGCAGCCCGTCGGTGCCGTAGAAGGCGTGGCACAGCGCCGCGGTCCGCAGGGCGGGGCGCGCGCCCCAGGCCGCGAGCAGCGCCTCGACGCGCAGCAGGTGGGTCAGGAGCGTGCCGCCGGAGTGCTTGACGGTCTCCGCTCCCACCTCCTTGAGCAGGGCTATCGCGGGCGAGTCGGTGTGCTGATCGTCGCTGTGCGTCATGGGCCCATGATGACGGGCTTCCCGCTCGGGCGTACGCCCGGACCGGCATGCGGACACATGCGGACAGGGAAGTCCGCGGCGTCCCGGCCCGGCGGGCCTCCGGTGCGCGTGCATCCTTCGGCCTACCGTGTTCTCAGTCCTGCGCAGGACGCGGCCGTGCCACCGCCGCGAGAGGGTGGATCCGTGCGAACAACCATCGGATACACGCTCGAAAGCATCGGATACGTCATAGGCGCCCAGGGGGTCGTCGGCTTCGCCTCGCGGACGTTCTTCGGAACGGAGTGGGGCTGGCTGCACAAGGTCGTCGACTTTCCGTCCGCCGCCTACCTGGGTGTCGTCGCCGTGGGGCTGGCGCTCGTCGCCGGCGGGGTGCGGACGCGGAAGGCGGCCGAGCGCGTGCGCTCTCGGTGATGACGGGCTCAGGGGACCAGGCCGAGCTGTCGCAGCTGCGCGAGGACGTCGACGACACCCCACACCTCGGCGATGCGGCCGCCGGCGAAGCGGAAGATGAAGATCTCGCCGTACCTGACCGGCTTGCCGGTGGGCGGGAGGCCCCGGTAGTCGCCCTGGTGGGTGCCGGTGACCGTGTTCCTGAAGACGACCTTGTCGCCTTCGGCGATGACGTCCTCGACCGTGACGTGAAGGTCGGGGAACGCGCGCAGGAGGACCACCCACACCTGTTTGAGGGCCTGTGCCCCCGTCGCACCGTTCGGCACGGGAGCGTGGAACAGCACGTCCGGCGCGAAGACCTCGTCGATCGTCTTCGAGATGAGCTCCGCGTCACCCGTGTTCACGGCGGCGTGGAAGCGGCCGAACGCCTCTTTGTTGATGGCCGTCTGAGCTGCTGACATGTGCGATCTTCCCTTCGGGTCGGGTCGGTGGTGGAGGCCGTTCACGGTCCCCGGTCAGGCGCCGGTGCCCGTGCGGGCGCCGTACTTCCCGCCGCGGGACGCCAGTTCCTTGAGCACGACCGCGGTGCGCCCGGTGACGCAGGCCCGCCGGAGGCTGTCGTCGGGGCGGGTGAACTGGCCCACCGCGTTCTTCCGTCCGAGGGTGACGGCGCGGGCGACGTAACGCGGGGAGTACGGCTCGGGCCTGCGGCCCTCGATCAGGCGGGCGAGGGCGTCGGCCGCGTGGGCGGCCTGCGGCGCGGCGAGTGCGCAGGCGAAACGGGCGCCCGGTACGGCCGCGCAGTCGCCCACGGCGAAGATCCGTTCGTCGTCGACGCTGCGGAGGTACTCGTCCACGACCGCGCGGCCGTCCACGTCCACGCGCAGGCCGCTGCGGGCCGCGAGGCCGGGGACGCCCGACACGATCGCCCACAGGGTCAGGTCGGAGGCGAACGCCGCTCCCGAGCGCAGGTGTACGACGCCGCCGGTGACCTCCGTGACGCCGTCGTCCACGATGTCGACGGCCAGCCCCGCCAGTCCGGAGCGGACCCGCTCGTACGCCCGGCCGGAGAAGCCCCCGCCGACCGAGGATCCGACGATGCGCACCCGCAGGTCCGGCCTGGCCTCGGCCACCTCGGCCGCCGTCTCGATGCCGGTCGCGCCGCCCCCGATCACCGTGACCCTGCTGCCCGGGTGCAGCGCGGCGAGGGCCACCGGGACCGTTCCCGGTATCGGGCGGACGGTGCTGCCCACGGCGAGGAACGCGTAGTCGAAGTCGATGCCCGTACCCGTCGTCGACCCTTCATGTCGGCCTCCCGCCTTGGTGACTGGTCGGACATGAGATGCCGGCGGGCCCGGTCCTGTGACAGCCCTTCGACGTGGCGTGCGTCACATGCGGCCGGGCGACAGGCGACGGGCGACGGGCGACGGGCGACGGGCGCGTCATTGTGACAGAAGCGGAGGCCGATGACATGTCCCATCTCCTCGTAACGTGTCCCGGGCGCCACCACAGGGCGGAATAGAGGGCAACGGACCGGGCGGAAACACCGCCCGGCACCTCTGAAAGGAATCCCCCATGGCTGCCCTGATCCCCCTGCGCAAGTCGCTCCTCATCGCCGTCTCCGCCATCGCCGCGCTCGTCGGCGGAGGATCGGCCTTCGCCGCCTCGAACGCGGCCCCGTTGGCCAGTGACCCTTCCGGGGCGAGAATCCAGCGCACCAGTCCGCTCACGTCGCTCGGCGGCGATCGTGGCAGTGCGTATTACTACTACTACGTACAGGGACAGTAACCGTGGGTCTGCTCCGTGTGCCGCCCGGCCCCGGTGGGGCCGGGCGGCACGGCGACCGGCGCGCCTTCGAACGCGACCAGCTCGGCTTCCTGCTCCACCAGCGGCAGTACGGCGATCTCGTCCGCGTCGACGACGGCCTGTACCTCGCGAACTCGCCGGTCCTCGCCGAGGAGGTCTTCAAGCACACCAACACCACGTACGCCATCAGCCGCGACCTCCTGGGCGAGGAGACCGACGGAGGCCGGGCCTCCGAGGACCTGGCCCGGTGGATGCGGGCCCGCGGCCTGGCGGGACGCGGCCTGAACCGCACCAGCATGCGCGCCGCCGAGGACCGCCTCGCGGCCACGGCCGCCCGGCACTCCCAGGCCTGGCGGGCGCGCGGCACGGTCGAGGCGATCCCCGCACTGGAGGACCTCACCGCCCACCTCATCGCCGAGTTCTGCCTGGGGCCGGAGACCGGCAGGGTCCCCGCCCTCCTGGCCCGGCTGCAGGACGCGCTCCTGCCCCCCGTACTGCCGCTGCCCGCCCGCTGCCGCGTCCTGCGCGGGCGGCGCCTGCACCGCGTCAACCGCGACCTGGCGGCCGAGGTGTCCCGCCTGATCGACCAGCGGCGGGCGACGCACCGCGACGACTCCCCGCAGGTGGTCGCCGACCTGCTGAACACCGCCCGTGACGAAGGCGCCATCACCCGTCAAGGAGCCACCAGCATCATCGTCGCCAACCTGTTCGCCGCCCACGAGACGACCGCCGCGGCACTCGCCTGGCTGTTCCTCCTCCTCGACCGGAACCCCCGCATCCGCCGGCAGGTACGGGACGAGGCCGACCGCGAGCTCGCGGGCCGCCTCCCGACCGCCGCGGACGTCCCGCGCCTGGCCGTCACGGAATCCGTGGTGAAGGAGACGCTCCGGCTGTACCCGCCGCTGTGGCTGATCGAAAGGACCGTCGAAGAACCCACCGAACTCGCCGGCTTCCCCCTGCGCCCCGGGCAGCGCGTCGCCGTCAGCCCCTTCGTCCTCCAGCGCGATCCCCGCCACTACCACGAGCCGGACGCCTTCCGCCCCGACCGCTGGACGGGCCGCTCCCCCGCCGATCCGCTGCCCAAGTACGCGTTCATGCCCTTCGGCGGCGGACCGCGCACCTGCCTGGGAACCCACTTCGCCACCGTCGCGATGACCGTCACCACCGCCACCCTCACCAGCAGCTACCAGATCAACCGCACCCCGGGCACCACGCCCGTCTTCAGCACCCGCACCATCCTCCAGCCCCACAAGCTCGCCCTCGACATCACCGACCATCCGCACGACCTGCGCCCCCGTCCCGCCGGAACACCGGCCTCTTCGGCAACGCCCGCGCGGCGAGCGCCATGAGGAGCGGGCCGGTGCGGGCCGGTGCGGGTCAGTCCAGGACGGATTCGCCCAGCAGGCGGGCCGTGCCGGCGACGAGCGCGTTGTCGTTCGGGCCGTGCGGGGCCTGCGGCCTGGTCGTCAGGACCGCCATCACCACCGGCACACCGGCCGGGCTCCACACCACGCCCACGTCGTTGGCGACGCCGTAGTCGTCGCCGCCGCCGGTCTTGTCGGCCAGGGTCCAGCCGGGCAGGCCCTCCTTGAAGCGATGGGTGTTGGTGGTGTTGGCGAGGAGCCAGCCGGTGAGCCGGTCCCTGTCCCCGCGGGGCAGTACGTCGCCGAGCAGCAGCCGGGCGTAGGTCTCGGCGATGGCGCGCGGGCTGGTGGTGTCCTCGGTGCGCCAGGGTTCGGCCGAGTTCAGGGCCGGTTCCCAGCGGTCGAGGCGGGTGACGCGGTCGCCGAGGGACCGGGCGAAGCGGGTGATCGCGGTCGGGCCGCCCAGTTCGCGCAGGAGCAGGTTGCCCGCGAGGTTGTCGCTCTGGCTCACCGCGGCGGCGCACAGGGCCTCGACCGTCATCCCGTCGGCCACGTGCTCCTGGGTCACGGGGGTCCACTCGGCCGCGTCGACCTCGGCCGCGGTGTAGTGGACGCGGCGGGCCAGGAACTCCCCGTCGCGGTCGAGGTCCCGCAGGACGGCCGCCGCGGCCAGGGGCTTGAACACCGAGCAGACCGGGAAGAGTTCCTCCGCCCGGTGGGCCACCGTCCGGCCGGTGACCAGGTTGCGGGCGTAGGCACCGATGCGGGCGCCGTGCTCCCGTTCCATGTCCCGCAGCCGGCGCGGGGCGCCCGGGCCCGCGCCCGGCCGGGTGCCCGCGGACGCGGACGCGGACGCCGGAGCGGCGGCGCCGAGGCCGAGCGCGGCCAGGCCCCCGGTCGCGAGGGTCAGGACCGTACGCCGGGACGGACGGCTTGCCACGCGCTTCACATCGTCTCCTCATCGTTGATCATCACTACGGGAGGAAACACGCGAACCGTCTCAGGACGGTTGCACCGGCCCGCCCGCCGGCCGGTCTCCCCAGCCGGCCGCGTCGATCAGGTCGGACCAGTCGGGCAGCGTGCCGGCCGGCACGTGGGCGCGCAGCAGCTGCCCGGGGAAGCTGAGCGGGCCGGCCTTGGCGGGGTTGTCCAGCATCTGCCGGACGATCACGTCCGTGATGGCGTAGCCGAGGTCGGCGCGGGGGAACGCGGCGTGCACCCGGTCGGCGAACCCCTCGGGCAGGAGCTCCTTGCCGCGCCCCAGGACGTCCACCGAGATGCCGGCGTGGGCCAGTGCGATCTCCGGGCCCTTGCGGGAGGCGATGCCCTCCGAGGTGTGCAGGGCGACGGCGTCCCACACCACCGTCACGGCCTCCTCGCCGGCGCCCTGTTCGCGCAGGAAGCGGGCCGCCAGGTCCGCACCGTCCACCTCGAACCGCTGGTGGCCGTTGCCCTGTTCCGACAGCCCCAGGTCGTGCAGGACGCAGCCCAGGAACACCAGCTCGTCGTCGAAGTCCGCTCCGGCCTTCATGCCGTCGTGGTCCGCGAGCGCGCGGGCGAAGAGATAGCTGCGCACGCTGTGGCGGAAGATGACCGCGGGCACCGCCTCCTCGGCGTAGCGCAGGGCGCGGGCGGTCAACTCCGTCCGGGGCAGGTCGAACGCGTCGTAGACGGCGGGCAGGGCGACGGTCACGGCGGGGACTCCTCATCGGTGCGGAAGGGGAACCTCTCGATCGTGCGGCCCCGTGCGCCGCCCGGACAGTGGCCACAATGCCGTCATGCGCTAAATTCTGGCCATGACCCTTGAAGTGGTGGCCGTTCTCGCGCTCGACGGTGTCGCCCCCTTCGAACTGGCCACGCCCGGGCAGGTCTTCGGCACGGCCAACGAGGCCGCCGGCACCGTGCGCTACGAGATCCGGGTCTGTGCCCCCGGCCGCAGCGCGACGACCTCCGTCCAGCACGGTGCCTTCCGGATCGACACCCCGTACGGTCTGGAGGGCCTCGTCGGCGCCCACACCGTCGTCATCCCCGCCCACGCCGGCTTCGCGGCCCCGCCGCCCCCGCACGTCACCGACGCGCTGGCCCGGGCGGCGGCGCGGGGGGCGCGTCTGGCCTCGGTGTGCGTCGGCGCCTTCACGCTGGCCGCCACCGGTCTGCTCGACGGGTACCGGGCCACCACCCACTGGCAGTACGCCGACGAGTTCGCCCGCCGCTATCCGCGCGTCGAGGTCGATCCCGCCGTCCTGTTCGTCGATCACGGCCGTCTGATCACTTCGGCCGGGGTGGCCGCAGGACTCGACCTCTGCCTCCACCTGGTGCGCCGTGACCTCGGCGCGGAGCTCGCCGCCGCCACCGCCCGCCGTATCGTCATGCCCCTCCAGCGTGACGGGGGCCAGGCCCAGTACATCGAACGGCCCCCGGCCCCGGCCGATCTCAGCGCCCTCCAGCCCGTGATGAACTGGATGGAGAGCCGCCTCGACCGGCCGCTCACCCTCGCCGACATCGCCGGCCACGCCGGGATCAGTGTCCGCACGCTCAACCGCCGCTTCCGTGAGCAGGCCGGAACCACCCCGTTGCAGTGGCTCCTGCACGCGCGCATCCACCGGGCCCGGCAGCTGCTGGAGACCACCGACCTGCCCGTCACCCTCCTCGCGGACCGGACGGGATTCGGCTCACCGGCGACCCTGCGCCACCACTTCACCCGCCACACCGGCACCTCCCCCTACGCCTACCGCGCCGCCTTCCGGCGGCGGGAGCCCGGCGACGGCCGCTGAACCGCCCGGCCCCGGCCGGGAAAAACCGGATGCCGGGCCGTGTGCGGTGTGACCACACTGGCCGCACCACACGCCGTCCCACCCCGAAGGACCTCCGCGCCCGTGCAGGCTGCCGTCACCGTCACCCCCGCCCAGATCCCCGAACTGCTGCTCGGCCTCGCCACGGTGCGGCCCGTTTTCCTCTGGGGGGCGCCCGGCATCGGGAAGTCCTCGCTCGTGCGGAGGTTCGCCGACTCCCTGGGCCTGGAGTGCGTCAGCCTCCTCGGCACGCAGCTCGCCCCCGAGGACCTGATCGGCGTACCCCAGATCCGCGACGGCCGCTCGGTGTTCTGCCCGCCCGAGGCGATCGCCCGCGAGGAGCCGTACTGCCTCTTCCTCGACGAGCTCAACGCCGCGAGCCCGGACGTGCAGAAGGCCTTCTACTCGCTGATCCTCGACCGCCGGATCGGCTCCTACGAACTGCCCGCCGGTTCCATCGTGATCGGCGCGGGCAACCGCGCCATGGACAACGCCCTGGCCCGGCCCATCGCCTCCGCCCTGGTCAACCGCCTCACGCACGTCCACCTCCAGGCGTCCGCGCGGGACTGGCTGGTGTGGGACGGCGAGCACGGCATCCACCCCTGGGTCACCGACTACCTCACCGACCGCCCCGACCACCTCTGGTCGCAGCCGCCCAAGACCGAGGAGCCCTTCTCCACCCCGCGCTCCTGGCACATGCTCTCCGACGCCCTGCACTCCTTCGGCGCGGAGCTGGACGAGCAGACCCTCAAGGTGGTCGCCCACGGCACCCTCACCCCCGCGCACGCCGTCTCCTTCTGCGGCTACGCCAAGATCGTCCGGCACACCTTCGGCATCGACGCCATCCTGAAGGGCGACGCCTCCTGGCCCGCCCGGCTCCAGGACCGCGACCTGCTCTACTACCTCGCCGAAGCCTTCCGGGGCCGGCTGCTCAAGGAACTGCCCGCGCGGAAGGAACACGTCTCGCCCGCGCTGCGCCAGCGCACCCACCGCTTCAAGTCGCTCCTCGTCCAGCTCGCCGAGATCTCCGTCGAGGTCGCCCAGACCGTCATCGCCGACGACGCCGACGGCCTGCCTGTGCTGCCCGGATGGTTCCTGATCGAGGCCGCCCGCGACATGCCCCGCCTGGTCGAGGCCCGCCGGTGAGCCGGGGCGGCTCGGCGCGGGCGAAGGCCGCCGCCAAGCCCGACCCGGCGGCCCGGGCCTTCGCCGAGGGCCTGGCCCTGGTCAAGCGGAACCCGGCCCTCGGCGCCCTCGACGGCACGATCTGCCGGGAGGCCGGCTGCCCGCAGTCCCCCTCCGGGGGTCTGGCCGCCGTCACCTCCAACGGCGTCGTCCACGTCCACCCCACCCGGCGGGCCGAACCCGGGGAGTGGGCGTGGGCGATCGCCCACGCGCTGCTCCACCTCGGCTTCGGCCACGTCCCGGCGTCCACGGACGAGGACCGGCCCCAGCCGGACCGCTTCGATCTCGCCGCCCGCTGCGCGGTCGTCAACCGCTTCCTGCTGACCTTCCCCGTCGGCCGCGCCCCCGACCACCTGCCCGCCGAGTACCCGGGCGGGGACGAGGAGGAGCTCGCCGCCCGCTGGCGCCGCGACGGCGTCCCGGCCGCCTACGAGCACTGCGGCACCGCCGGCCACGGCCCCGACCAGGTCCTCGCCACGTGGCGGGCCTGGAACAACGCCGTCCCCGACTGGCAGACCGCCTTCGCCTCCGCCCTGACCCGCAGCGTCTCCGCCGCCATGGACGTGGCAGGCGGCCGCCGTGACCGGACCACCGGCGAACGTGTCGCCCAGCGCCCCTGGGACCGGGCCCTGAACTGGTTCGTGTCCTCGTACCCGCTGCTCGGCGGGATCGCCGCCGGCCTGACCGTCGTCGCCGACGCCGAACTGGCCCGTGCCCAGGGCATCGCGATCGCCGCCGTCAGCGCCGCCGCCGGCGAGATCTACGTCAACCCGCTGCGCACCTTCGAGGACGACGAGTGGCGGTTCATCCTGGCCCACGAGATGCTGCACGCCGCCCTGCGCCACGGTGAACGCCGCGGCGGCCGCGACCCGTACCTGCACAACGTCGCCGCGGACTACGTCGTCAACGACTGGCTGGTGGAGATGCGGGTCGGCGGCATGCCCGAGGGCCTGCTGCACGACCCGGCGCTGCGCGGGCTCTCCGTCGAGGAGGTGTACGACCGGATCGCCGCCGATCCGCGCCGGATGCGGCGCCTGGCCACGCCGCGCGGCAAGGGCGCCGGGGACATCCTGGGCGAGCCCCTCGCGCACGGCGCGGGGCGCCCGTACGCGGATCTCGACGAGTTCTACCGGCGCGGCCTCGTCCAGGGCTTCGACCTGCACGTCCGCGACGGGCGCGGCCTGCTGCCGGCCGGGCTCGTCCAGGCGATCCGGACCCTGTCCCACCCGCCGGTGCCCTGGGACGCCCGGCTCGCCCGCTGGTTCGACGCGTACGTGCCGAGGCCGGAGGCCGTACGGTCCTACGCCCGCCCGGCGCGCCGCCAGGCCTCGACCCCGGACATCCCGCGCGCGGGCCGGTACTTCCCGCCCGAGGAGACGGCCCGGTGCACCTTCGGCGTGGTGCTCGACACCTCCGGGTCGATGAACGCCACCCTGCTCGGGAAGGCGCTGGGCGCGATCGCCTCCTACGCCGAGGCCCGCGACGTGCCGGCGGCACGGGTCGTGTTCTGCGACGCGGCACCGTACGACGCGGGCTACCTCCCGCCGGCCGGGATCGCGGGCCGGGTCCGGGTCCGCGGCCGGGGCGGCACGGTGCTCCAGCCGGGCGTCGACCTGCTCCAGCGCGCCGAGGACTTCCCGCCGGCGGCGCCGCTCCTGGTGATCACCGACGGCCGGTGCGACACCCTGCGCGTCCGCCGCGAACACGCCTACCTGATCCCCCAGGGCGCGTCCCTGCCCTTCACCCCCAGGGGCCCGGTCTTCCGCCTGACCTGAACCCGGTCACAGGAGGGGGCGGGGCGGGTGCGGGTGCAGGCGGCCGGTGAGGAAGGCGAGGATCTCGTCGCGTGCCCGGAGCGTGGGGTGGCCCGCCTCGTCGACGAGGTGGGCGGTGACGACGCTGTGGGGGGCGGCGACCACGTCGGCGAAGAAGGGCGGCGGCGCCGGGTTGGCGGCGGCGTCCGGCAGGACGCGGCCGTCGAAGGCTTCGCCCAGCAGGGCCCGGTAGGCGGCGAAGCGCTGCCCGGTGCACCAGCGGTCGCCCTCGAAGCGGTAGGCGAGGACGGTGAGTCCGTCGCGGTCGAGGCGGTCGCGCACCGCCCGGGCGTCCGCCGGGTCGAGTTCGATTCCGCCGGGGTCGTCGAGCGGCAGCGACGGGTGGTTGACCACCGGGGCGATCACGGCGGGTTCCAGGGCCATGGTGAGGGCGAAGTTGCCCGTGAAGCACAGGCCGATCGCCCCCACCCCCGGCCCGCCGCACTCCGCGTGGGCCCGGCGTGCCAGGCCGCGCAGCCAGAGCGTCACCGGGCTGGTGCCGCCCCCGGCGAAGGCGCGGAACTCGGCGCTGACGCAGGCACGGCGGACGACCTCCCGGCCGCCCTCGACCGTGGGGAAGGCGCCGTCCGTCCCGAAGAGGGAGGGCACGTGGACGGTGAAGCCCGCGTCCCGCACCCACCGCGCGAGCCGCAGGACGTCGGGGCTGATGCCCGGCATCTCGGGCAGCACCACGACCGCCGGGCCGGCCCCGGCCACGTACACCGTCTTCTCCACCCCCTCCACGGCCACGGTCCGGCGGATGAAGTCGGTGAGGGGATCGTCTTCGCTCATGGGGCCAGCCTGACGCGGAACCGGGTGCCGGGGTGAGGGGCGGGATCGCCGGGACCGAGGGCGATCTCGCCATACCCTGGGGAGGGACGGGACGGGGCGCGGGGCAGCGGGGGGTACGGGTGGGGGCGGAAGCCGGGCCGGCGGTGGCGGGCGGCGACGGGGCGGGGGAACTGCGGGTCGGGGTCCTGGCGTACCCGGGCTGTTTCGCGTCCGAAGTGTTCGGCGTGCCGGACCTGTTGACGATGGCCGGGCACGTGGCCGGGCCGGACGCCCCCGGCTGCCGGGTGTCGGTCCTCTCGCCCCGCCGCCGGGTCACGGCCTCGGGCGGCGCGGTGCTGGACGTACGGCCGCTGCGCGAGGTCGACGTCCTCGTGGTCCCCGGCTTCGAGCTGCCCGTGGGCGCGGATCTCGACGTCCTGCTCGGCCGGCTCGCCCCGGAGACCGCGGCGATCCGGGCGCAGGCCGCCGCCGGTGCCGCCGTCGTCTCCCTGTGCGTCGGCGCGTTCCTGCTCGCCGAGGCGGGCCTCCTCGACCGGCGCCGGGCGACCACCTCCTGGCTGCACGCCGGGGAACTGGCCGGGCGTTGTCCCGGCGCGGACGTGCGGCCCGGGCACCTGGTCGTCACCGACAGGGGCGTGACGACCACGGCCGCCTTCAGCGCCATGTACGACTTCGCGCTGGACCTGATCCGCCGGCACCACGGCGCCGGCGTGGCCCGGGCCACCGCCCGTGTCGCGCTCCTCGACCAGGCGCGGGACTCCCAGACCCCGTACGTCGATCCCCGGCTCCTGCCGCAGCCCGGCCGGGAGTTCTCCCAGCGGGTCATGCGGCGGCTCGACCAGAGCCTCGCCGAGCGGTACGACCTCGCCGCCCTCGCGGACGCCTTCCAGGTCAGCACCCGCACGCTGCTGCGCCGCTTCGCCGAGGAGACCGGACACAGCCCGCTGGCCCATCTCCAGGCGGCCCGGGTCCGCCGGGCCCGCCATCTGCTGGAGTCCACCGACCGCACCGTCGCCGCGGTCGCGGCGGCCGTCGGATACCGGGACCCCGGCACCTTCGCCGCGCTCTTCGCCCGCCACACCGGCCGGCGCCCGAGCGCCTACCGTGCCGCGTTCCGCCCTGCGGCCGGGAGCCGGGAGGCCGGGGGCGGCGGCCCGGCGCCCCTTTCGTCCGCGTCGTGAACGGCGGCCGCCCCGGGGCTTCCGGGGCGGGGGTCTTCGTCGTCAGGAGGCGGTGGTGGGGCGGGTCCAGCGCTCGAGGTCGCTCAGGGCCTGGGTGAAGGAGCCGAGCATCGGGCGCAGGTGGTCCGGGTCGAGGGGGACGAGGCCGTCGGTGTGGGCGCCGCCCTCGACCGTGACGTAGCGGTGCAGGCCCCCGCGTCCGGCGGAGGTGACCATGCGGTGGTAGGCGTCGCCGAAGGCGGCGGGCGGGGTGAGGGCGTCGAGGCTGCCCTGGATGCTGATGAGGGGGCGGCGGATGTTGCCGGTGAGGGAGATCCGCTCCACCGCCTCGTGCACGGCCCGGGGGCGGGAGGCGAAGTCGTAGTCGGTGTCGCAGCCGGCTCCGGTGCCCGCGGGGCAGGGCGGGGTGCCCGGCTGGGGGGTTGCGGGGCCGTCGTAGTCGGGGTCGAGCTCCTCGCGGATCACGCGCTGGAGGAGGTTCCACTGCTTGTCGTAGTGCCAGCCCCACTGGGGTTCGGAGCCCTTGGGGTAGCCGGCGGCGAACATGGCGGCCTGGGCGCTCCGGTCGCCCTTCTCGTAGCGGGGGTAGTTGCGCAGGGCGGGCGGGAGGGTGGCGAGGAGGCCGCCGTCGGGGGTGAAGGTGAGGGCGTTCCAGTCGAGGCCGCCGGTGTAGAGGTCGGGCCGGTGTTCGAGCTGCCAGCGGACGAGGTAGCCGCCCGCGGAGAGGCCGGCGGCGTAGGTGAAGCGCGGGCTGCGGCCGTAGTGACGGTCGGCCACCTTCCGGGCGGCGACGGTGAGTTCGGTGACCCTGCGGTGCCATTCCAGGATGGCGTCCCCGGGGCGGTCCCCGTCCTTGTAGATCTCGGGGCCGGTGTTCCCCTTGTCGGTGGCGGCGTAGGCGTATCCCTTGGCGAGGACCTGGTCGCTGATGATCCGGTCGTTGGCGTACTGCCTGCGCAGTCCCGGCGGTCCGGCGACGACGAGTCCGCCGTTCCAGTGGTCGGGCAGCCGTATGACGAACTGACTGTCGTGGTTCCAGTGGTGGTTGGTGTTGGTGGTGGAGGTGTCGGGGAAGTAGCCGTCGATCTGGACGCCGGGGACGCCGGACGGGGTCTTCGTGCCGGGAGCCTCCAGGCCCGCCCAGTCGTTCTGTTCCGTGTGCCCGGTGAGCAGGGTGCCCGTGGTGGTCAGATCGGTGAGGCGGGCGGAGACGGTGTGTTCGGCGCCGGGGACCAGGAGGTCGGCGGGGCCGGTCCGGGCGGCCGCCGGGGCGGTCAGGACGGTTGCCATCAGCAGGGGTGCGATGGCGAGGGAACGCAGCTGCATGAGTCCTCATCTCGTGCGGTGGTGATGCCGAGAAATCTAGGAACCGCAGGTCGTGCGGGGTAAGTGCGCAGCGGCAGGGGTGGGCGGGGCCGGGGGGCACATGACCTTCGGCCACATCGCGCACTCCGCCGGACGCGTGGTGCGGACGGGGGCGTGGGACTGCGTAGGCTGCGGGGACCCGTGCGTACGCACGGGATTCGCGAGGAGGTCGTCCGATGCCGCGCCCTGTGCCCTGGATACCCGCCGTCCTGTACGGCGCGGTGCTCGCCGGGGGCCTTTACTATGCCGCGATCGGGCCGGGGTTCGGTGCCCGCACCGGCGGGTTCGCGGCGCTGCTGTGCGTGCTGGCGGTCCTCGACGGGAGGGTGTGGCGGATCCCCGAGGGCGCCGTGTTCGTCCTCAGGGCGGTGCTGCTCTGCGCGGTGGCCGCGCTCGACGTCTCGGGGCTCTCGCGGGTGCTGTTCGTGCTGGTGCCGTTCCTGGGGTTCTTCGCGTTCGGGCCGGCCGCCGCGGTGTGGCTCGGCGCGGGCTGTGTGGCCCTGCTGGCGGGCGCGTTCACGCTGTGGGTGCCGGGCTGGGCGGTGCGCGCCGAGTACATCTCCGACCTGCTGATGTTCGCGCTGGGCGTCGTACTGGCGCTGGCCACGGCGGCCGTCGCGGTACGGGAGCGGCGGGCGCGCGGGCGGCTGGAGGACACCCTCGCGCAGGTGGCTCAGCTGTCGGCGGCCCGGGAGCGCAACCGGCTGGCCCGTGAGATCCACGACAGTCTCGGTCACCATCTGACCGCGATCGGGATCCAGTTGGAGAAGGCCGAGGCGTTCGCGGCGCTGGATCCGGCCGCCTCCGCGCAGGCCGTGTCCCATGCCCGCTGGTCCGCGAACCGGGCCCTGGAGGAGGTGCGGGCCTCCGTGCGCACCCTGGGGCCCGAGGCGGAGTCGGAGCCGGTGGGCCTCGCCCGGACGCTGGCCGACCTCGTCCACCATCTGGACGGCGGCGCCGGGCGGATCTCCCTGGACGTGTCGGGCGTCGAGCGGCGGCCGCTGCTGGTGCTGTACCGGGCGGCGCAGGAGGGCCTGACCAACGCCTGCCGGCATTCGGGCGCGACGGAGATCGGCGTGCGGGTCCGCTACGGCGACCACGGCGCGAGCCTGTGCGTCACGGACAACGGCGGCGGTCTGGGCGGGGCCGAGGAGGGCTTCGGCCTGGCCGGGCTGCGGGAGCGCGTCCGCCTGGCCGACGGGACGCTGGAGCTGTCCAGTTCGGACCGGGGCACCGCGCTCACGGTGGGGGTGCCGTGGTGAACGGGCCCGTGGCTCGGGAGGGGGCGAAGGACGTACGCGTCCTCGTGGTCGACGACCAGGACCTCGTCCGTGAGGGCATCGCCGCGCTGCTCGGCATCCAGCCGGGCATCGAGGTGGTGGGCAGCGCGCGCGACGGCGGCGAGGCCGTGGACGTGGCCGGGCGGTCCCACCCGGACGTGGTGCTGATGGACGTCCGGATGCCCGGCATGGACGGGGTGGCCGCCACGGCGCTGCTGCGCCGTCAACTGCCCGGCTGCCGGATCGTGATGCTGACGACCTTCAACGACGACGAGTACGTCGGCCGGGCCCTGCGGGCCGGGGCGGTGGGCTACCTGCTGAAGAACCTGCCCGCGGCGGAACTCGCCCAGGCGGTCCGCCTGGCGCACGCGGGGGTCGCCCAGTTCGATCAGACGGTCCTGGCCGCGCTGGCCGCCGGCACCCCCGCTCCCGCTCCCGACCTGCTGACGCCACGGGAGACGGAGGTGCTGCGGCTCATCTCCGCGGGCGCCACGAACAGGGAGATCGCCGCCCGGCTGTACCTGAGCGAGGGCACCGTCAAGAACCACATCTCCCGTGTGCTGAGCCGGCTGGGCCTGCGCGACCGGACCCAGGCCGCGCTCTACGCACGGGACAACGGGCTGGTCTAGCGATGTGCTAGGGCCGGCGGGGGCGGCGGATCTTCATGTCGTCCACGCTGGTGACCTTGGTGCGCAGGGCGCCGTGGCCGATGCCGCGTGCGGCGAGGGCGGCGGCCGCCCGGTGGCAGGCCGTGTCGCCCGCGGCCTCGTCCCCCAGGTCGGCGGCCTGCCGGACCACGCAGCGGAAGGAGAAGGCGCGCAGTTCCCGGTCGTAGACGAGGGTGCCGTCGTCGGTGAACGCGGCCCTGAGGATGTCGTGTTCGTCGGCGGTGGCGAGGAGCCGGGTGCGCTGGGTGTCGTCGAGGCCGGCGAACACGCCGCGGACGATGACCCGGTAGGTGCGCTCACTCATGGGACGTCCCTTCGTTCCGTGCGTCGGAGCCGTCCTGCTCCAGCAGGGTGGACAGTCCGTCGAGGAGGCGTTCGAGGGCGAACGAGAAGCGGGCCTCCATGGACGGGCCGGTGAGGTCGCCGGCGAGGGCGACCAGGTTGGGGAAGGTGTCCTGCGGCAGCCGCCGCAGTTGCTCCCCCGCCGCCGTGGCGACCTCCCGGCGGCCGGCGCCCATGGCCTCGGAGGCCGAGAGGGGCCCCTGCTCCTGAAGTACGAAGCCCTGGACGAACGCGCCGAGCAGGTAGTTGATCATGGCGGCGTCCGCGTCGGAGAACCCGGCCTCCCGCAGGCGGCCGAGCTGGTCCTCCATCAGGCGCAGCAGGTGCGGGCCGGGGGCGAGCCGGCCCGCGACGACCTTGGCGGCGTCGCGCTTGCCGAGCAGGTGCCGGCGGTAGCGCATGCAGTACTCGCGCAGCTGCTGCCTCCAGTCGCCCTCCCGGGGCGGCGCCTGCGCGTCGGCCATGAGCTCGTCGGTGAGCAGGTCGAGGAGCTCCTCCTTGTTGCGCACGTGCCAGTACAGCGAGGACGCCTTCACCCCCAGTTCGGCTGCGAGCTTGCGCATGGACAGGCCGCCCACGCCCTCGCTCTCCAGCACGCGCAGGGCGGCCTGGACGAGCGCCCGCCGGGTGAGTCCCGGTTGCTGCGGGCCGTCATCGCCCTTGCTCTCCGCGGCCATCGGCCACCTCCTTCTCGGGTCCCGCCGGGAATCCCGCTTGCCAACTAACACCGTTAGAGGCAGTCTAGCCGCACCGATCAACGACTAACACTGTTAGGGAGTGTGATGATGAAGCCGCCCGGCCGGCACAAGGGGCTCGTGCTCGCCACACTGTGCGCCACGATGTTCATGGCGATGCTCGACAACGTCATCGTCAACAACGCGCTGCCCCGCATCGGGCAGCAGCTGCATTCCGGCGTCAGCGGACTCCAGTGGGTGGTGGAGGGCTACAGCCTGGTCTACGCGGCCCTGCTGCTCACCGGCGGCACCCTCGGCGACCGGTACGGCCGCAGGCGGATCTTCCTCACCGGCCTGGCCGCCTTCACCGCGGGCTCGGCGGCCGCCGCGCTGTCCGGCTCGACCGGCACGCTGATCGCCGCCCGGATGTTCCAGGGCCTCGGAGCGGCACTGCTCACACCGGGCAGCCTGGCCATCCTGCGCCACGTCTTCACGGACGAGAACGAGCGGGCCAGGGCGGTCGGCCTGTGGTCCGGTGTCTCCGCACTGGGCCTCGCCGTCGGCCCGGTCGTGGGCGGGCCCGTCGTGGACGCCTTCGGCTGGGCCGCCGTCTTCTGGATCAACGTCCCCGTCGGGGTGGCGGGGCTGCTGCTCGCGGCCCGGGTCCTCCCCGAGTTCGCGGCCCGCTCCCGGCGGCTGGACCTGCCGGGCCAGGCACTCTCCGCGCTGGGATCCAGCGCTCTGGTGTACGCGCTCATCGAGGGGCCCGCCCGGGGGTGGACCGACACCCGGGTGCTCGCCCTCGCCGCCGTGGCGGCGCTGGCCCTGCCCGCGTTCGTCGTGGTCGAGGCCCGCACCGCCGACCCCATGCTCGACCTGGGCTTCTTCCGGGACCGGGTGCTCACGGGTGCCGCGGTGAGCGGGTTCATGATCAGCTTCGGGATGTTCGGAGCCGCGTTCTTCCTGCCCCTGCTCATGCAGGACGTGATGGGCTGGTCCCCGTCGGACGCGGGCGTGGCGGGCCTGCCGATGACCGCGATGATCGTCGTCGCCGCGCCGCTGTCGGGCGCGCTCACCTCACGCCACGGCCCGCGCCTCCCGCTGGTCACCGGCCTGGCCCTGTGCGCCACGGGGCTCGGCGCCCTCTCGCTCTACGGGGCCCGCGCCCACTACGCGCAGTACGTCTGGGTGCTGCTCGTCATGGGCCTCGGCATGGGGATGACGTTCACCCCTGTGTCCATCACGGTCATGCGGCGCGTCGACCCGGCGCGGGCCGGGATGGCCTCCGCGACCCTCAACACCCTGCGCGAGATCGGCGGGGTCATCGGTGTCGCCGTCCTCGGAGCCGTCCTCAGCGGCCGGCTCACCAGCGCCCTGGCCGACTCGCTCCACCGGCTCGGCGCCCCGTCCGAACTCGGCCGCCACCTCCCAGGCACCGCCCCGGACGGCGTCGCCGCCCTTCCCGCCCCCGTCCGCGACGCCGTCGACGCCGCCTTCATCGACGCCCTGCACCTGGCGCTGCGCTGCGGCAGCGCCGCCCTGGCCGGCGCGGCGCTCCTCGTCGCGCTGCTCCTGCGCCCGCGACGAGACGCCACCCCGTCGTCACCCGCCGACGAACGACCGGTTCGGCGGCCTGCGGACACGTACGGGTGACCGGCGCGCGCTCAGCGGCCGCGCAAGCATTTCGGGTGAGCGGTGGGCGGGGCCGGGGGCCTCCGGCCCACGAACGTGATGATCTCTGCGGTGTCATCCCGCAGGCGCCCGCGCACGCCGTGTTCCGCACGGCGGACGCGCACGCCGGAGCGGACCCGTAGACGGCAGACAGGAACAGGCCAGTGCCCCAGCAAGCCACCACCACCATGACCGACGCGGCCAAGCGGCGGATCTTCGCCATGCTCGACAGGGACGGCGACGGCGCCATCACCCACTCGGAGTACCTCGCGCGGGTCGACCGGGCGGCGGCCGCCATGGGCCGGGGCGCCGACGACCCGGTGGTGCGCACGGCACGCGCCGCGCACGAGGAGGTCTTCGCGGACATGGACGCCGACCACGACGGCCGGATCACCTTCGAGGAATACCGCACCTGGGCCGGACACGACGCGTTCGAGCGGTCCTGCCGGCCGGCCCTCGGCTCGCTCTTCGACGTCGCCGACCACGACCTTGACGGCCGGCTCACCCGCGAGCAGTTCACCCGGCTGCGCATGGCCTCCGGCAACGCCGGGGACGACGCCGGCCAGGCCTTCGACGACCTCGACACCGACGGCGACGGCCTCGTCGACCGCGACGACTACCTCGCCGCCATCCACGACTACGTCACCGCCGGCTCCTCCCCCATGGCGGCCGCCTACCGAACCCTCCCCCGCCCCTGAGGCCTGACACCGCGGCCGGCCTCCGGTGGTGCCACGTGCCCCTCATCGGCGCCACGCGATGCCACACGGTCTTGCCTTGGCGCCACAATGGCGCCATCATGGCGTAATGAACCTGACGCGCACGCCGATCGCGGTGGACGCGCCGCCGCACGGCCCAGGGCCGGCGCGCGACGACACCGTCAGCCGCGCCCGGGACGGGCTCGTCTGAACAGAAGCGTCGAGATGGCGCCATCTCGGCGCCATCTCGGCACCTTTGCGATGCCTTCTCCTTATCCCAGCGGACCACGCTTCAGCCAAGAGGACGGAACCGTCATGCCTGCTCACCCGACCCCCTTACCCGTCACGCTGCCCACCGGGCGGCCCGGCTGCCCGTTCGACCCGCCCGCCGGGCTGGGCGAGCTGCGCGAGCGGACGCCGCTGGTGCGGATGACGTACCCCGACGGTCATCTCGGATGGCTGGCCACGGGCCACGCCACGGTCCGTTCCATCATGGGAGACCCGCGCTTCAGCTCGCGGTACGAGCTGATGCACAACCCCTTCCCCGGCGCCGAAGGCCCGATACCGCCCGCCCCGGTCGGTGACATGACCGGGATGGACGCGCCCGAACACACCCGCTACCGGCGGCTGCTCATGGGCCGGTTCACGGTGCGCCGGATGCGCCGGCTCACCGAACGCGTCGAGCGGATAACCGCCGAGCACCTCGACTCGCTGGAACGGCAGGGGCCCGGCACCGACCTCGTCGAGGCCTTCGCCCGTCCCGTCCCCGCCTTGGCGATCTGCGAGCTGCTCGGTGTGCCCTACGACGACCGCGCGCGCTTCCAGCGCCACGCGGACACCGTGATGACCATGGACGCCACCCCCGAGGAGCGGTACGCGGCGGTGGCGGGGTTGCAGGAGTACATGGCCGGACTGGTCGCCGCCCAGCGCGCCCGGCCCTCCGACCACCTGCTCGGAGACCTGGCCCGCGACGGCGACCTCACCGACGAGGAACTGGTCGGCCTCGGCGGCTTCCTGCTCGCCGCCGGACTCGACACCACCGCCAACATGATCGCCCACGGCACCTTCGCCCTGCTCGTCCACCCGGAGCAGGCCGAGGCCCTGCGCACGGACCCGGACCTCGCACCCCAGGCGGTCGAGGAGTTGCTGCGCTACCTGACCGTCGCCCACACGAGCGCGAGGTCCGCGCTGGAGGACGTCGAACTGGACGGTCAGGTGATCAGGGCCGGGGAGACCGTCACCCTGTCGCTGGAAGCCGCCGACCGGGACCCGGCGCGCTTCCACGACCCGGACGTCCTCGACCTGCGGCGCAAGGCCACCGGGCACCTCGGCTTCGGGCACGGAATCCACCAGTGCCTGGGTCAGCAGCTGGCCCGCGTGGAGCTGACGGTGGCCCTGCCGGCCCTGCTCCGCCGGTTCCCGACCCTGCGCCTGGCCGTGCCGGCGGACGAGGTGCCGCTGCGGACCGACATGAACATCTACGGCGTACACCGGCTGCCGGTCACCTGGGACGAGGCCTGAACGTGGGCGTGGACCGTCTTGCCGCCCCCGGATGACGGCCGCACGTGAACGTCGGTGGCGAGGACGTTGACCAGCGGCCAGCCGAACCCGCCCCCGCCCGCCAGATCAGGCGGGCGGGGGCGGGGCGGGTCCGGGCTGGTGTCGGTGACGTCGATGTCGAGGCCGCCCCGCACCCCCCAGGCCACCTCCAGGACGCACGGGCCACCGGTGTGGCGGGCGGCATTGGCCACCATCTCCGAGGCCACCAGCAGCGCCACCTCTCGTGCCGACGCGGGCACCGCGAGGCCGCACGCCTCGCCGTCCGCGATGAAGCGGCCGATCTCGGCACGCGCCCGCGCGGCGGCACCCTCGACACCGCAGACCCAACGACGCCGTACGGGAAAACCCATCTCCGCTCTCCGAAAGCCATCATCCCGAGCCTCTTCACTTTCCGGCTCCTACCCCGCCCGGCGGTCGGCAGTCGACGCCGACGGGTCCTAGGGTGACGGGATGGACATGGGGACGCTCATCGAGCATCTGGCCGAGGAAGCCGACCAGCAGATCCGCGACCACACCTGGGTCCCGGCCTCCGCCGACCGCGCCATCGCCGCGAAGGCCGCCGCCGACCTCCACGCCGCCGTCGGCACCCCGCACACCCAGGAATCCCTGACCGCGATCGACCGGCTGGAACACCTGCGCCAGGCCCTGGCCGTCCTGGCCATCGCCCTGGCCAGCGTCCACGGACGCCTGGCCTGGTTCCTCGGCGCGGCGGTCACCGCCCTCACACCCGTGCTGCACTGGCGCGCCCTGCCCGAGGACCAGGGCCCCACCTTCGGCGCCGTCCGGCCGACCCCCCAGCAGTACACCGAGGCCGAAGAGGCGATCCGCCGCCTCCACAGGACGCTCGTCCTCATCACCGACTCCTGACGCCACCCCGCCGCCGGCCTACGGGGGCGGGCGGGGGCCCGGGAAGTCGGGGGGCGGCTTCCCGGGCCCGGCGTCGCGGTACCGCGGGGGAGCGGTGTGTATGCCGTGCGACAACAGGAGGAACGATTCCCCGGCCGGAAGGTCACGGGCACCTACCCGAGAGCGGCGCTCTCGCTGTCGAGCGGCTCCGGCAACTCCAGCAGCTCCAGCAGCGGCGCCCGGTGGAGGGAGGCGACCGGTTCGAGCAGGTCGGGGTGGCGCAGCAGCGGCGCGGCCTCGTGTTCGTGCTCGCCGGGGCGGGTGAGACGGGTGACCTCGCCGGTCCGGCCCCGGCCGGCGAGGCGGTGGGCGTCGGCGGCGAGGGCGGGGTCCGCGAGGAGGCAGGCGGCCCAGCTGACGACGGCCTCGTCCACCCAGGACCGCCAGCCGGCCTCGTCGCCGGAGTCGGCGGAGTCGGCGCAGTGATCGGAGTGATCGGAGTGATCGGAGTCGGCGGGGTGATCGGCGCCCGTCACCCAGTCGAGCCGCGCGCTTCCGCCCGGGCCGAGGAGGTGCAGGAGTTCCGCGTCGATCGGCGTGGGGTACCGCAGGGCCGCGGCGAGGGTGACGGCCTGCCGGGCCTGGGCCTCGGCCAGGGCCCGGCTGAACGCACCCGCGGAGGGCGGGAAGGCGGTCAGCAGCCAGCGCGTGCCGGCGGCTATGACGGGTGTGAGATCGGCGGACACGGCGCTTCCTCGGGGGGGCGTGCTCGCCCTGGCCCGTTCCGGGCCCGCGAGCTGCGGCGCGAAGCCGCACCGCTCCGCTCGTGGACGGCCAGCGTAGCCGGGAGCGACCGGCGTGCGGCATGACCCACGTCACCGTCCCACCGTCCGCCGGGGCGCGGCGGGGGCCGGGCCGCCGCCGGTCCGGCCCGGTCACGGACCCCCGGGCACGCGTCGGCGGGCGCGGTCGTGCCGACATCCCGGCCCGCGTCCCGGCCCGCGTCCCGGCCTGCGTCCCGGTCGGCGAACCTGGCGTGTGGCCGGGCGGATTCGCCGGCGGACGGCTAGCGTCGTGGGGTGGTCCGCAGTGGACCGGCCCGTAGGAACGGGCGTCGTGGAGCGGAGGGTGGGAGTCGTGGATCGGTTGTCGTTCGCCAGCGAGAGCCTGAGCGAGACGGAGTCCTTCCTCTCCGACGCCTACACCCCGATGCACATCGGCGGCCGTCCGGAGCGGACCGGGACACGGGTCGAGCGGCGCGCGGCCGGCGGCCTGATCGTCGACGAACTCGCCTTCGACTACACGATGTCCTACGACGCGGGCTGCCTGGAGCGGATCTGCCTGCTGACGATCCACCGGGGCACCGTCGCCGACACCACCGGCGGCGGGGAGGAGATCCACGGCCCCGGCCGGACGTTCCTGATCTCGCAGCCCGACCGGCCCTACACCGGCGAGGTCCGCGCCGCCGCCTACACGATCACCATGTTCGACCCCGGCCTCCTCACCCGCGTCGCCGGCGGCGGCCCCGGCGCGAGCCCCGTACGCCTGACCGGGCAGCGGGCGGTCGACGCCGCCGGGGACCGGCTCCTGGAGCGGACGGTCGCCTACCTGCGCGACGACGTCATGGCCGGACCGGCGGCCGGCCACCCGCTGGTCGTCGCCGGCGCGGTCCGCGTCCTGGCCGCGGCCGCCCTCTCCGCGTTCCCCCACACCGACCTCGACACCGACGGGGCCCGGAGCACCCGCCGGGACGCCACGAGCGACACGCTCCGGCGCGCGATGGACTTCATCGAGGCCAACGCCGACCGGGACATCGGCCTCGCCGAGATCGCCGCCTCCATCCCGCTCACCCCCCGGGCCGTGCAGTACGCCTTCAGGCGCCACGCCGGTACCACCCCCCTCGCACACCTCCGCCGGGTCCGCCTCGCCCGCGCCCACGAGGAGCTCAAGGCCACCGACCCGGGCACCGGCTCGGTCATCGGGATCGCGGGCAAATGGGGCTTCGGAAACCCCGGCCGGTTCGCCGTCGAACACCGCACCGCCTACGGCGTCAGCCCCTCCTCCCTGCTCCACGCCCGCAGCTGAACCGGATCCGCCGCCCAGGGGGCCGGTCCTCGGGCGGGTAACTGGAACGCGAGGAGTACCGAAACGGTCCGGGCTCCGTGTCGCGACACCGGCAAGGCGTCCGGCGCTCCGCCGTCGGAGGTGGCACTCTCAGCACGCATGGAGCGGAGCGAAACCGGACGAACCGACGGCTCGGTGCGCTGGAGGCTGCTGCTGGCCAGCGCCACCATGCTCTTCGTCGAGCTGGCGCTGATCAGATGGGCGGGCGCCAACGTCGTCCACCTCAGTTACTTCTCGAACTTCATCCTGCTGGGTTCGTTCCTCGGCATCGGCCTCGGGTTCCTGCTCCCCGCCGAGCGCGGGCAGTGGCTCAAACGCTGGGCGCCGGTCCCGCTCGCGCTCCTGGTCGTTCTGGTGCGCGAGTATCCGGTGCAGGTGCGTCAGAGCAGCAGCCAGGTCCTCTACTTCACCTCGGTGAGGACCACCGGCTTCCCCGAGTGGGTGACGCTGCCGGCCATCTTCCTGCTGACCGCCGTGATCACGGCGGCGATCGGCAAGATCACCGCCGATCTCTTCCGCCGGCTCCGCCCGCTCGACGCGTACCGCTACGACCTGCTCGGCAGCCTCACCGGCTCGGTGTGCTTCGCCCTGCTGTCCTGGCTCCGCGCTCCGTCGGTCGTGTGGGGCGTGGTCGCGGCCGGGGCCCTGCTGGTCCTCGGCGGACGGCGCGACGTCCTGCGGTACGGAGTCCCCCTCGCGGCGATGGTCGCCGCGCTGTTCGTGGAGACGACCACGGCCGGCGTCTCCTGGTCGCCTTACTACAAGGTCCAGCTCTTCAACCCGGTGATCGCCGTGAACGGCATCCCGCACCAGGCCATCGTGCCGCTCCCGACGCTGATGGAGAACGCGCCCCAACGGCAGGCCTACGACCGGACGCCCGGCAATCCGCACCGGCGCGTCCTGGTCATCGGAGCCGGCAACGGCAACGACGTCGCGGTCGCGCTGGCGAACGGGGCGGAGCGCGTGGACGCGGTCGAGATCGATCCCCGGCTCCAGGAGATCGGCGCGGACCTGCACCCGGCGAGGCCGTACGACGACCCCCGGGTGCACGTCCACATCGATGACGGACGGGCCTTCCTGGAGCGGACCAACGCCACGTACGACCTCGTCGTGCTGGCGCTGCCGGACTCACTGACGCTGGTGCCCGGCGCGAGCAATCTACGGCTGGAGAGCTATCTGTTCACCCGGCAGGCGTTCGAGGCCGCACGCGAACACCTCACGCCGCACGGTGCGTTCGTCATGTACAACTACTACCGGCAGAGCTGGCTCGTCGATCGCTTCGCGGGCACCC
Source organism: Streptomyces sp. NPDC000075 (assembly GCF_040301925.1). NCBI lineage: Bacteria > Bacillati > Actinomycetota > Actinomycetes > Kitasatosporales > Streptomycetaceae > Streptomyces > Streptomyces sp. NPDC000075. Next base: position 138,124 of record NZ_JBEPFL010000011.1, on the reverse strand, counting down.
TCGAAGAGGTTTACGGCCACGCCCCCTGCATGTCGACGTTCGGCCAGAACGCGGCCGTGCTGGTGGCCGGGATGACGGCCGCCGACCAGGCCTGCGACCAGACCTGGCAGCCCAGTGGCGCCGTCCCGGCGGCCGCCAGCGACGACCGGCCCTTCCCGTACCTGCTCCACCGCAGCATCCCCACGCTCTACCTGGGCACGCTGGGCGCGATCCTGCTCGTGACGCTCCTGTCGGTCCGCCTGACCGGGGTCCGGATCCGCAGCACGGTCCGCTACGCCGACATGTTCCTGCTGGGAGCGGCCTTCATGCTGCTCGAAACGAAGAGCGTGATCAACTTTGCGCTCTACTTCGGTACGACCTGGCTGGTCAACGCCCTCGTCTTCATCGGCGTCCTGCTCGCCGTCCTCGCGGGGGTCGAGGTGCGCCGCCGGCTGCGGCGGGTCAACCAGCCGTTGCTGCAGCTGCTCCTCTTCGCCACCCTCGCGGTGGCCTGGCTCGTCCCCGCGCACGCCGTACTCGCGCTGCCCTTCCCCGCCCGGCTCGCCGCCGCCATCGCCCTGGCCTTCGCCCCCGTCTTCTGTGCCAACCTCATCTTCTCGGACCGCCTCGCACTCGCCCCGGACCCGACCGCCGCCTTCGGCGCGAACCTGCTGGGGGCCCTGACCGGGGGCGCGCTCGAGTACCTGGCGCTGGTGACGGGCTATCAGGCCCTGCTGCTGGTGGTGGCCCTGCTGTACCTGGGAGCGTGCGTGGCCATGCGCGTGGCCGGGCACGCGGCGACCCCGGCACCGGACGACGCAGGGGCCCGCCGGGGCTAGCCAGGCCGGCTAGGTCCTGCTCCCGTCGGCGCATACGACCGTCAGGGCGTCCAGGCGTACGGCCCGTGGGGTTCCGTTCGCGCCGATGACGGCCTCGACGAAGTTGTTGTCGCCCTCCCCCGTCCAGTCGACCTGGACGAGGCGGTAGTCGCCCGCGGTGAGCCAGGGGGCGGTGCTGATGAGCTGCTTGCCCTGGGGGGTCCAGACCCTGAGTTCGAACTGGAGGTCCTGGTCGGGCCGTACGTAGACGCGCGCCGTGCAGTAGCGGAAGGCCTGGCCGAAGGAGGCCCAGGTGCCCTCGCGGGCCCAGCCCCGGGTGGCGGACAGCCGGCCGTTGCCCTGGCCGGTCAGGGCGGTACCGGTGCCGATCTCGAAGCCCGCCCGGCCGTCGCCGCCGGCGAGGCGGTCCCATGTGCCGATGTCGGATTCCTCGAAGCCGTTGTAGAGGCCCCGCGCGTCGGCGTGTGCCGGCGCCGCCGCGATCAGAGCGGCCAGGGGCAGCAGGGTGAGGGCGGCACACCTGGCCCCGATCCGCGCGCGCTTACGCATGACTGTCTCTCCGTCGTCGTACGGGTGGACGCTCTGACCAGGCTCGCACCACCGGTCCGGGGCCGCCAGGGCGAGAACACGCCGCCCTGGGGTCAGGCGTACCGGCCCGTCAGGTCGTCAGGTCGTCAGGTCGTCAGCGTGGCCGTGGCGAGGGAACCCCGGAGGATCCGCTCGCGGGGCAGGGAGAGGTCGAAGAGACGGCCCAGGAGGCGCAGCAGGGTGCGCCGCATCTGCTCTTCGTCCGCTTCGCCCGTGTAGCCTCCCCGGCCGGCGACGGGCAGGCCGGCCTCACCCATGGCCTCCGTCACCCGCGCCGCCACCGCCGGGTCCCCGTCGACGCCGTCGTATCCCCATGACCCGTCCAGATGCAGGTTGAAGGAGCAGGCGAGACGCCCGTCCCGGTGGTACGCGAAGAAGGGCGGCACGGGCTTGCCGTTGTCCTCTTCGAACGTCACCTGGAAGACCTCCGCGCCGCCCGCCGAGACCGGGCCCATCGTCTCGAACTCGCCCCACCAGGGGCCGTACATGACCGCGAACGACAGGCCCGCGTACGCGCCGTATCGCAGGTGCACGTCCGAGTCGTCGTCGAAGAGGGCGGGGTTCGCGACCTCCTCGGCGGTGTGCTCGCCGGGCGCCCGGTGGACGACGGCGGGTGCCTCCCAGGAGGCCGTCGCCGCGAGCCGCCGCACCAGCTCGTCCGGGGTCAGCCCACGCGCCATCACCACGTTGTATCCGCCGAACGGAATCCAGCGGGGCGCGGCGAGCCATGCGATCCCGGTGTCGGGTCCGGCGGTGTCGGGGTCCTGCGTTCGTTGAGTCATCCGGACATGGTCCAGGACGCCACTGACAATCCGGCGCGGTCCGCACCCTCGGTGTGAGGGGATCGTCCTCATGCCACGGCGTCAGACGGCGGGCTCCCCCGCCGGGGAGCCCGCCGAACGCCGTCAGCCGGGCAGCCAGGTCTGCCAGGTGGCGCGGTTCTCCTTCACCCAGCGGGCCGCCGCGTCCTGCGGGGTCAGCTTCTCCTCCGCGATCATCAGCGCGACGTCGTTCTGCATGTCCGTCGTCCAGCGGAACTTCTTCAGGAAGGCGGCCGCGTCACCGCCGTCCTTCGCGAAGCGGGCGTTGAGGAACTTCCGCAGCGGTGTGTGCGGGTACGCGCAGGCGACCTTCTGCGGATCGGCGTCGCAGCCCTCCTCGTACGCGGGCAGCCTCACCTCCGTCATGGGCACCTTCTCGAACAGCCACTGCGGCTCGTACCAGTAGGTGAGGAAGGGCTTCCTCTCCTTGGCGAACTGCTTGATCTGCGTGATCTGGGCCGCCTCGGAGCCCGCGAAGACCACCTGGAGGTCCAGGCCCAGGTTCTTCACCAGCGCCTTGTCGTTGGTGACGTACGACGGGGAGCCGTCGAGCAGCTGCCCCTTGCCGCCGCTCTCCGCGGTGCGCAGTTCGGGCGCGTACGTGGCGAGGTTGCGCCAGTCGGTGACGTCGGGGTGCGCCTGCGCGAAGTACGTCGGTACGAACCAGCCGATGTGCCCGGTGACCCCCAGGTCTCCGCCGGGGGCGACGGTGCCCTTCCCGCCGACGTACCGGGCCTCCTGCTCCGGGTGCCCCCAGTCCTCCAGGATGGCGTCCACCCGGCCCTGGCTGAGTGCGTCCCAGGCGGGTACCTCGTCGATCTGCACGGTCTCGACGCGGTAGCCGAGTTCGTGTTCCAGCAGGTAGCGGGCGACTGCGGCGTTGGCCTGCGCGCCCGCCCAGGACTGCACGGACAGCGTCACCGTGCGGGACGGCCCCCCGGCGTGGGCGAACGGGGAGGACTGGCGGGTCATGTCGGCGGCGCCGCAGCCGGTGAGGCCGGCCCCGACGGTCAGGGCCGCGGCGGCGGCCAGGGCGGCGATACGGGTGCGAGCCATCTCAGGCCCCCTTTCCGGTGCGGGTACGGCGGCGCGTCGGCCGGCGCGTCGGCTGGGTGACCCGGTCGAGCACCAGGCCCAGGCAGACGATCGCGGCGCCGGCGACGAGGCCGGTCGCCAGGTCGCCCCGGGCCAGGCCGAGCACGGCGTCGTAGCCGAGCGCCCCGCCGCCGACCAGGCCGCCGATCACGACCACGGCCAGGACCAGGACCACGCCCTGGTTGACGGCGAGCAGCAGTGCGGGCCGGGCCAGCGGCAGCTGGACCTGGAGCAGTTGCTGGCGCCCCGTCGCGCCGAGGGACCGGGCGGACTCCACCGCGCCCGGGTCGACGGCCCGCAGGCCCTGCGCGGTGATGCGCACCACGGCGGGCAGCGCGTACACCACGGCCGCGGCGACGGCCGGGGCGCGGCCCACGCCGAACAGGGCGACCACCGGGATCAGGTACACGAACTGGGGCAGCGTCTGGAAGACGTCGAGGACGGGCCGCAGCACACGGTCCAGGCGGGCGCTGCGCGCGGCGGCCGCGCCGAGGGCGATGCCGAGCAGCAGGGTGACGGCGACCGCGGCCAGCACCTGGGAGAGGGTGTCGAGGGCGGGCCCCCACACCCCGAGCACGCCGATGGCGGCCATCGCCAGGACGGCGGTGGCGGCGGTCCGCCAGGTGCCGATGAGCAGGGCGAGGGTGCCGATCACGAGCAGGACGGACCACCAGGGCAGCCACTGCAGGCCGGAGCGGAGCGGGTTGAGGACACCGGTGGTGAGGTGGGAGGCCCAGTCGGCGGTGCCGCCGACGACGGGCACCCCGGAGTACAGGTGCGCGGTCATCCAGTCCACGGCCCGGTTGACGGGCCCGGCGGTGTCCACGGTCCACGCCTGCGGCCAGTCGAGCCGGCCGGTGAGGTGACCGGCCGCGGCGGTCGCGGCGACGACGGCGGCCGCCGCGAGGGCCCGGGTGCGGCGGCGCCGGTCGTTGCGGGCCGGAGCGGAGCCGAGCCGGGCGCCGGCGGCGGCGGTGACGCGGTCCAGGACCACGGCGAGCAGCACGATCGGCAGGCCCGCGGCGAGCGCGGCACCGACGTCTACGGAGGCCAGTGCCTGGTAGACCCGGTCGCCGAGGCCGCCCGCGCCGATCACGGAGGCGATCACGGCCATGCCGAGCGCCATCATGATCGACTGGTTGACGCCGAGCAGCAGTTCCTTCCGGGCCAGTGGCAGCCGGGCCGTCAGCAGCCGCTGCCGGCCGGTCGCACCGAGGGAGGCGGCTGCCTCCATGACCCCGGCGTCCGCCCCGCGCAGCCCGAGGGCGGTGAGGCGGGCCATCGGCGGGGCCGCGTACACCACGGTCGCCAGGACGGCGGCCGGCACGCCGATGCCGAACACCAGCACCACCGGCAGCAGGTAGGCGAAGGCCGGCAGCACCTGCATGGTGTCGAGCACCGGGCGCAGCACGCGGTCCATCCGCCCGGACAGGCCGGCGGCCAGCCCGAGGAGCGCGCCGAGCAGCACGGACGCGAGGACCGCCACGACCATCAGGGCGAGGGTCTGGAGGGTGGGGAGCCACATGCCGAGCAGCCCACACGCGGCGAACGCGGCGGCGCAGACGAGTGCGAGGCGCGCCCCCGCGAGCCGCCAGGCCACCAGCGCGGCCGCCGCCGTCACCCCGGCCCAGCCGAGGGCGAGCAGCAGCAGGTACACGGCGCGCACGGAGACGACCACGGCGTTGCTGACGTGCCCGAGGAAGTAGAGGAAGAGCGGGTGGCCGTCGCGGTGGTCGATGATCCAGTCGCCGGCGCGGTCCAGTGGCGCGGACACGTCCACGGTGAGCCCGGCGGGCCAGCTGCCGCCGCCGAGCAGGACGGCGCCCAGGACGAGCAGGAGCGCCGCGCCCGCGACCGTCAGCATCCCGCGCCGGTGCCGGGGCAGGGCCGTCGGCGACTGGGCCCGCGTCCCGGCGGACCCGGTGCCGGTGCCGGCGCCCGCTCCGGTGCCGGGGACGGCGCCCGCTCCGGTGCCGGCGCCCGCCTTCGGAGTACCGCCGCCGGAAGCACGGCGTCCGGCCGGGGTGGCGGGGGTGGCGCCGGGGGGCGCCGTACGGCCGGCGGGGGCGGAGGTGGTACCGGCGCTCATCGGCCGCACCGCCCCGGCCCGACGATCCGTGTGCCGCCGCACGGCGGCGGCCAGGGGGTGGGGGCGTACATCAGGCCACCGCCTTCCCGGCCGCGACGGGGACCCCGGCGACCACGCCCAGCAGCGCCGACCCGTCGACCACCCCCAAGCACCGTCCGTCCTCGACGACCCGGGCGTTCTCCCCGGTCCGGGCGACCGCCTCGATGGCCTCGTGGATGGTCGCGGTCGGTGCCAGCGCCGGTCCGGCCCCGGTCTCCTCGGCGCGCGCCGGGCGCATCGCCGAGCGGACCGTCAGCACCTGTTCGCGCGGCACGTCCCGGACGAAGTCACGGACGTAGTCGTCGGCGGGGGCGCCGACGATCTCCTCGGGCGTTCCCAGCTGCACGATCCGGCCGTCCCGCATCAGCGCGATCCGGTCGCCGAGCCGCAGCGCCTCGCCGAGGTCATGGGTGATGAAGACCATGGTGCGGCCCTCCTCGCGGTGCAGCCGGACGACCTCCTCCTGCATGTCCCGCCGGATCAGCGGGTCGAGCGCGCTGAACGGCTCGTCGAAGAGGAGTACTTCGGGGTCCACCGCGAGGGCGCGGGCCAGCCCCACCCGCTGCTGCTGACCGCCGGACAGCTGCCCGGGCCGGCGCCGCTCCATGCCCTCCAGGCCGACCTTCGCCACGAACGCCGCCGCGCGCTCGCGGCGTTCGCCCCGGCCGACGCCCTGGATCTCCAGGCCGTAGGCGACGTTGTCGAGCACGGTGCGGTGCGGCAGGAGCCCGAAGTGCTGGAAGACCATCGCGGCCCGGTGGCGGCGCAGTTCGCGCAGCCGGGCCGGGTCCATGGCGAGGACGTCCTCGCCGTCGACGGAGAGGCTGCCGGAGGTCGGCTCGATGAGCCGGGTCAGGCAGCGGACCAGCGTCGACTTGCCGGAACCCGACAGGCCCATCACCACGAACACCTCGCCCTTGCGCACGTCGAAGGAGACGTCGCGGACGGCGGCCGTGCAGCCGGTCCGCTCGCGCAGCGTGGCGGCGTCCAGCGAGGCCAATTCCGGATCGGCCGGGACCCGTCCGGCCTTCGGCCCGAAGACCTTCCACAGGTTCCGGACGGCGAAGACGGGCTCGGCGCCGGCGTCAGGGCCTCCCCCGGCCTGTGCCTTCGCGTTCACGTCCGCGCGTACGTCCGCGTGTGCGTTCGGTCGGCTCATCGGCTGGTACCTCCCAGCAGTTCGGCGCATTTCTCCCCGACCATCAGCACCCCGATCATCGGGTTCACGGCGGTCATGGCCGGGAAGACGGACGCGTCGGCGATCCGGACGCCGGACAGGCCCCGGATCCTCAGATCGGGTGTGACGACGGCGAGCGCGTCGTCCTCGGCACCCATCCGGCAGGTACCGGCCGGGTGGTACACGGTGTGCGCGACCTGCCGGGCGTACGCGCTGAGCTCCTCGTCGGAGGTGACCTCCGGGCCCGGGCAGACCTCGCGGCCCAGCCAGCCGGCCAGCGGCTCGGCCGCCGCGATCCGCCGTGCGATCTTGATTCCGTCGACCAGGGTCCGGGCGTCGTAGTCGTCCTCGTCGGTGAAGTACCGGAAGTCCAGCGCCGGCTTGACCTCGGGGTCGGCGCTCGTGAGGTAGAGCCGGCCCCGGCTGCGCGGCTTGGGGATGTTCGGGGTCATCGACACGCCGTGGGCGGGGCGTTCGTAGCCCAGCCGCTCCGGATTGTCGGTGAACGGCACCTGGTAGAAGTGGAACATCAGGTCCGGCCCCCGGGACGCCGGATCCCGGCGGACGAACAGCCCGGCGTCCGAGTCCATCGCCGAGTTCTCCGGTATCGGGCCCTTCGTCTCCCACACGATGACCGACTCGGGGTGGTCGAGGAGGTTCTCGCCGACGCCCGGCAGGTCGTGCACGACCGGGATGCCCAGCTTCTCCAGGTCAGCCCGGGGTCCGATGCCCGAGTGCAGCAGCAGCCGCGGCGAGTCCACGGCGCCGGCGCACACCAGCACCTCGCGGCGGGCCCGCACCACGTGCTCCCGGCCGTCCGCGGTGCGCACGTGCACTCCGGTGACCCGGGTCCCTTCCAGCTCCAGCCGGAACGCCCACGTCTCCAGGACGATGTGCAGGTTCGGGCGGTCGAGGAAGGGGTGCAGGTAGGCGACCGAGGCGGAGGACCGCTTGTTGTCCTCCGGGTGGTAGGCCAGGTCGAAGAAGCCGGCCCCCTCGTGGAAGGGCGCCTTGTTGAACCCCTCGACCCGGGGGACGCCGAGGGCGCCGCGCGCCGCCTCCACGAAGTCCCGGGCGATGGGGTTCCGGTCGTCCCCGTGGACCGGGACGATGTTGTTGCGGAGCCGGTCGAAGTACGGGTCCATGGAGACCGCGTCCCAGCCCTCGGCGCCGGCCTCGGCCCACTCGTCCCAGTCGGAGGGGAGCGGCTTGAACGAGATGAGCGTGTTGTGCGAGGAACAGCCGCCCAGCACCCGCGCCCGGCTGTGCCGGATGTGGGAGTTGCCGCGGGGCTGCTCGGTGGTGGGGTAGTCGTAGTCCAGTTCGCCGCCGAGGAGCCCCGTCCACCGGCGCAGGGTGAGGACGTCCTCGCGGCCGACGTCACTGGGTCCGCCCTCGATGACGGCCACGCTGAGCGAGGGGTCCTCGGTGAGCCGGGAGGCGATCACGCAGCCGGCGGTCCCGCCGCCGACGACGACGTAGTCGTAGACCTGCTGGTCGTCCTGGCGGTGCTGGGGGTGCTGGTGGTTCATGCCCGGTCCTTCCGGTGCTCGTTCCGTGCGCCGTCGTGCCGTCCGCCGGCGAACCACCGGACGGGGCGCGGAGCGAGGTTGCGGTAGACGTGCTTGGCCTCGCGGTACTCGGCGAGGCCGGTGGGGCCCAGTTCGCGGCCGATGCCGGACTTGCCGAAGCCGCCCCATTCCGCCTGCGGCAGGTACGGGTGGAAGTCGTTGATCCACACGGTGCCGTGGCGCAGCAGCCCGGCCACGCGGCCGGCCCGTTCCGCGTCGGCGGTCCACACCGCCCCGGCCAGGCCGTACTCGGTGTCGTTGCCGAGGGCGACGGCCTCCTCCTCGGTGCGGAAGGTCTCCACGGTGAGGACCGGGCCGAAGACCTCCTCGCGCACCACGCGCATGCCCCGGTGGCAGCGGTCGAGGACGGTGGGCCGGTAGAAGAAGCCGGGGCCGTCCGGCCGGCTTCCGCCGGCGCGCAGCACCGCGCCCTCGGCGAGGGCGGAGGCCACGTACTCCTCGGTCCGCTCCCGCTGGGCGGCCGAGACCAGGGGCCCGCACTCGACGCCGGGGTCGGTGCCGCGGCCCAGCCGGATCAGCCGGGCCCGGCGGGAGAGTTCGGCGACGAACCGGTCCCGCAGCGGCTCCTCGATGATGAGGCGGGAGCCGGCCGAGCAGACCTGGCCGCTGTGGATGAAGGCGGCGTTGAGGGCCTGGTCGACGGCGGTGTCGAAGCCCTCGGGGGTGGCGCAGGCGTCGGCGAAGACGATGTTGGGGTTCTTGCCGCCCAGTTCGAGCGCGACCTTCTTGACGCTGCCGGCCGCCGCCCGCGCGACCTTGGTGCCGCTGGCGAGCCCGCCGGTGAACGAGACGAGGTCGACGTCGGGGTGCTCGGCGAGCCGCGCGCCCACGGTGTGGCCGGGGCCGGTGACGATGTTGGCGGCGCCGAGCGGGAGTCCGGCCTCCAGCAGCAGCTCCACCAGGGCGACCGTGCTCAGCGGGGTGAGCTCGCTGGGCTTGATGACGAAGGTGTTGCCGGCCGCGAGGGCCGGCGCGATCTTCCAGCTGGCCTGGAGGAGCGGGTAGTTCCACGGGGTGATCAGCGCGCAGACGCCCACCGGCTCGTGGACGACCACGCTGTGGACGTCCGGGGAGCCGGCGTCGACGACGCGCTCCGCGCTCTCCTTCTCCACCAGATCGGCGAAGTAGCGGAAGGCGTCGCGCACGCAGTCGACGTCGGTGCGGCCCTCCTCCAGCGTCTTGCCCGCGTCCCGGCTCTCCAGGGCGCCGATCCGCTCCCGGTCGCGTTCCAGCCGGTCGGCGACCCGGCGCAGCAGGGCGGCGCGCTCGGCGACGGGCGTACGGGGCCAGGCGCCCGCGTCGAAGGCGGCGCGGGCGGCGGCCACCGCGTCGTCGGTGTCCCGGACCCCGCCCTCGGCGACGACCGCGAAGGCGGTGGCGTCGGCGGGGTCGATGATCCGGCGGGCGTCTCCGGAGAGTGATGCCCGCCACTCGCCGCCCACGTGGATGGTCTGTTGTGCTGCGCTCACGTCGGGTGTTGCCTTTCGTTCCTTCAGGCCCCCCGCTGGTCGTCCGGGGGACCGGGAGGCCGCTGCCGGCCGCCCGGGGCGCGCGTGCCCTCGTCATCCGGGGGCATGCGGAAAGAGCGGAGGAGAGTGATCCACTTCACGGGGCGGGTCCGCATATAAGGGGTCAAATAGGACGAATGGCAGCTGGAGATCTCGCGACTACGCAGGGGGTGCCGTCGGCAGAACGCCGCGCATGCGGTCGAGGAGCACCCGGGCCGCAGGGCTCACCGGTCCGGTGGCCGGCCAGGCGAGGACGATACGGGCACGGATCCGGGGCTGGACGATCGGCAGGGTGCGCAAGGGTCCGGCCGGATCCGCGCCCTCCTCGCCGAGGGGCAGTACGGCGACGCCCAGACCCCGGGCGGCGAGCCGTGCCAGCACGTGCGGGGCCGCCGCCTCGAATGCGACGCGGGGCCGGAATCCCGCCCTGGCGCAGGCGCGTTCGAGGGACGCCCGTACTCCGGTACCGCGCGGCAGGCAGATCAGCGGGCGGTCCCGCAGATCGGCCAGCGGGATGTCGACGCGCCCGGCGGGGGTGAGCAGCGGGTCGCCTGGCGCGAGAGCGGCGCCGAGCGGGACGTCGATGACCGTCCGGTAGGCGAGGCCGGGCGGAGGGGCCTCTCCGGTGGGCCCCAGGAGGGCGACGTCCATCTCACCGGCCAGGAGCGCGGCCTGCATCCGCTCCGACGTGTCCTCGGTCAGCGCGATCTCGATGGCGGGGTGGGCGTCGTGGAAGTCCGCGAGGAACGAGGCGACGTCGAACGCATGGTGGGTGGCGCCGGAGACCAGCCCGAGCGTGACCCGGCCGCGCAGGAGTCCGGCGTGCTCGTCCACGGCGTTGCGCACCGCGTCCGCGGCGGCCAGCGCGGCCCGCGCGTACGGCAGGACGGACCGGCCCACCGCAGTCGGCGTCACCGATCGGCTGGACCGCTCGAGGAGGGGCTGCCCGAGCTCCTTCTCCAGCTGGCGGATCTGGGCGCTGAGCGCCGGCTGGGAAAGATGGAGCCGGGCGGCGGCGCGGGTGAAGCCGCCCTCTTCGACGACGGTGACGAAGTAGCGCAACTGGCGGAGCTCCATAACTGCTGATTCTAGATCGCATCGCGTCCATCTATTGGACATATGGCTGGACCGGCCCCAGGGTTGGTCGCATGGGGAACACGACATCTCGAACTGACGACCGGCACGCCGGAATCAGAGCTTTGATCGCGGCGGAACGGCAGGAACTGGCCGATCTGCTCGACGGCTTGCGGCCCGCCCAGTGGGACGAGCCGAGCCTCTGTGCGGGATGGCGGATCCGCGAGGTCGCGGCGCACATGTCGATGGGTTTCCGGCTCTCCCTGCCCGCGATGCTCGTCGAGCTGGCCAGGGCCCGGGGGAACCTGCACCGCATGACGGACGGCGTCGCCCGCCGGGACGCCGCCGCCCGTTCCACGGCCGAACTCGCCGCGTACCTGCGGGAGGGCGCCCGTCACCCCTGGACTCCACCGGTCGGGGGGTTCCGGGCCGCGCTGGGCCACGACGTGGTGCACGGCCTGGACATCACGGTCGCCCTCGGCCACGACCGCCGTGTCCCCGAGGACCGGCTGCGGGTCCTGCTCGACGACATCCGGCCCAGCGGGCTGCGGTTCTTCGGCGCCGACCTCGGTGGAGTGCGGCTGTGCGCCGAGGACCTGGACTGGTCGTACGGATCAGGGCTCCCCCTGTACGGCGCCGCCCAGGACCTCCTCCTGCTGGCCTTCGGCCGGAGGCTTCCGCCCGGGCGGCTCCGGGGCGAGGCGAGGGCCCGCTTCACCACCGCCTGAGCGCCGGCACGCACCCGAAGGAGGCCCCCACGTGCAGTGGGCCGCCAGCGCGGTGACGGCCCTCGTCCTCTTCACCTTTCTCGCCGTCACTTCGGGGGATGGGGACAGACCCGAAGGCCCATGTTCACCGCTCCCGCGTCGGACCCGTCGGCGGTCCCCAGAGCCGGCGTGACACGCAGGCTGACGAGGGCGCCTCTCGGGGTGGGGAGCTCCCAGTAGGCCATGTGGTACGGGTCCTTCTCCTCGATCCTGTCGGCGTCTTGAGGGATCTCGTACTCGCCGAGTTCCTGCGGAAACGCGGTGGAATCCCAGGCGCCCTCCCAGGCCGGCTCGCCGAACACCGAGGACACGGCATCCCGGTACAACGGCCAGACCCGGTCCGCCTCGGCCAGCACCCGCGGGTTTTCCTCCGGACTCGCCGCCGACTCCCCCCACACCCAGTGCCGCAGGCTCTGCACGGGCGCCCAGCTGCCACCCGCCGCGTTCAGCGTCATCCGGCCCCCCGTCCGCGTGACCACGTTCAGCACGTACTCGAACTGCGTGGGCGTCCACCCGAACTGCGCGCACCACTCGTCCAGCCCCTGGCCGGGCAGCGGCGGGCCGTTCCACACGGTCTCCCAGTGGACGTCGGCCAGCCCCCGCAGCTCGGTGACGAGCTCCTGCGGGGTTCGGTCCACCGGCGGTTCGAAGGGCGTGCCCATGTCGTGCTCTCTCTTTCTCGCGTCTCGTCACGTCACGTTACGGCGGTCGGCCGGCGCCGTCAGTGGCCACTGCCCCGGGCTGGGGCGGGGCACTCGGCTCACCCCAGGGGCGTCGCCGGTGATCCGGCCCCGTTCCTCAGCGGGACTCGGCGAGGAAGGCGGAGACCGTGGTGGCGAAGCGCTCCGGGGCGTCGTGGTGGACTACGTGACCGGCGGGGAGTTCCACCAGGCGGGCGCGGCCGTCGTGGCGGGCGGCGATCATGGTCCGGGCATGAGCTGCCGTCAGCTCGTCGCTGTGCGTTCCGCGGACCAGCAGCGTGGGGCAGGACACCGCGGTCCAGTCGGCCCGGTGGTCGCCGTTCAGCGCCTTCTGGGAGGTCACCGTGGACTCGATGCCGAAGGAGAAGCCCCAGCGCCCGTCCCGCTCCCGGAACGCGCATTCCAGATAGGGCGCGGCCGGGCCCAGTGCCTCGGCCAGCGCCTGTCTGGACGGTGCGGGAGGGGGAAGGCGGGTGGTGAACGACCAGTCGCAGTCGACGACCGCGCCGATGTCCTCCACGATCAGCCGTTCGACCCTGTCGGGGTGGCGTGCGGCGAACTGGTAGGCGTTGACCCCGCCCAGCGAGTGCCCCAGCACCGCCACCGGGCCGAATCCCAGGTGCCGGTGGAGGGCGAGGAGGTCGGCCGCGTAGTCCTCGCGCCCGTAGCCGTCGGCCGGGTCGGACTCCCCGTGGCCGCGCTGGTCGAGGGCGATCACCCGCCGGCTCGGCGCGAGCGCCCGCGCGAGCGGGGCGAACGCCGACGCTTCGTTGTAGTGCCCGTGCAGGGCGAGGAGCGGCTTCCCCGGACCGCCGAAGTCCAGGTATGACAGCCGCCGCCCTCCCGCCGTGAAGTACTCGCGCATGGCCTCGATCGTAGGGGGCCGCACTGACAGTCGACGGCGAGCGGCGAGCGGTGAGCGGCGAGCGGTCGGCTGCGCGGCCGGTCCGGGGCCGCTGAGCGGCGGCGTGCGGGGCCGGGTCTCACCCCGGCACCGGTGTCACGGTGCCGTTGGGGCCGCAGCGCACGGTCCACGGGGCTCCGGAGGGGCCGTTGGAGCCGAGGTTCTCGTGGATGCGGATGTCGACCTGGGCCGGGGGGCGGTCGCCCGGGACCTGGGCGTGGGCGGCGGTACAGGCCAGTTGGGACACGGCCGTCACGTCGAGGTCCCCGCTGCTGACGGCGCGCGGCACGTGGACGTCGACGGCGCCGTTGCCGGCGGTCGCGGTGAGCCGGCCCGCCATCGGAGGGACCTGGGTGACCAGGCCGCGGTCGCGTTCGGCGGGGGTCGGTCCCTCCAGGAGGAGGTCCAGGGCCTGCTGCGGGCTCAGCGGGCGGTCGGTCGGCCGGTCGACCGCGCGGATGCCGTACGGGCCGGCGAAGTAGAGCTGGACGGTGCGGGCCCGCGTGCCCGGCGGCTGGATGCCGGAGGCGGGGGCGCCGGCCGTGACCGGGCCGGTCGGGGTGATGCCGCAGCCGGCGGCGGTGAGGAGGGTGAGCAGCGCGGCGAGGGCGGTGCGGCGGCGGGTCATCGCGGTTCCGGCGAGGGTGGGGTGGCGGCGGGTCATCGGGGTTCCGGTGGGGGCGGGGTGGCGAGGGGGAGGGTGAGGGTGAACCGGGCACCGGCGCCGGGGGCGTTGGCGGCCGTCAGGGTGCCGCCGTGCAGCAGGGCGTTCTCGTGGGCGAGGGCGAGCCCGAGTCCGCTGCCCTCGGAGCGGGTACGGGCCGTGTCGGCCTTGTAGAAGCGGTCGAAGACGTGGGGCAGGGCGTGTTCGGGGATGCCGGGTCCGTGGTCGGTGACGGTGAGGACGGCCGTGCCGTCCTCCGCGCGGGCGCGGGCGCGGACCGTGACGGGCGGGCGGCCGTGGTGCAGGGCGTTGCCGACCAGGTTGGCCAGGATCACGTCGACGCGGCGCGGGTCGGCGAGGACGGGTACGGGCTCGGCGAGGTCGGCCGTGACGCGTTCGTCGCCGTCCCAGCCGCGCAGGTGGAGGGTCTTGGTGACGAGGGTGCGCAGGTCGATCCGTTCGGCGCGCAGGGGGGCGGTCTTGGCGTCGAAGCGGGCGACCTCCATCAGGTCCTCGACCATGCGGACCAGGGTGCGGGTCTCGTCGCTGATGAGGCGTACGGCGTCGGCGGTGTCGGGCGGCAGCGTTCCGGAGGCGGCGTCCTCGTCGAGGATTCCGGTGACCGCGCTCATCGCGGCGAGGGGCGTGCGCAGTTCGTGGGCGACGTCGCCCGCGAAGCGGCGCGCACCCGCTTCCATGCGGCGCAGTTCGGCGTCGTCGCGTTCCAGGGTCTGCGCCATCTTGTTGAACGTACGGGTGAGGTCGCCGAGTTCGTCGCGGCCCTCGGCCTGGAGGCGGGTGCCCAGTTCACCGGCGGCGATGCGTTCGGCGCCGTCGTGGAGCCTGCGGACGGGGCGCAGGACGCGGCGGGCCGCGAAGAGGGCGGGCACGAGGGCGAGGGCGAGGGCGGGGAGGGCCGCCGCCTGGGCGGCGGTGAGCAGGGCCGCGATGTCCGCCGCGTCGTCGTCGAGGCGGAGGGAGGTGTAGACGGTGAGGCCGGACGGCCCCGGGGGGTTCGGTGCGGTGGATCCGGCCGGTGTGCCGGCGTAGGCGACCGGCATGGCGAGGGCCAGCCAGGGGCGCCCGTCGTGCTCGACGCGCTGGTAGGCGGCCTGGGCGCCGTCCCGCACCGCCGCGCGGAGTTCCGGCGGGACGGGCGGGTTCCCGGGGGTGGCGGTGACGAGGGGGCCGTTCTGGTACGCGGCGCCGGAGTGCCGGGGGTGGGCGCCGCCGGCGCGGTCGAGTTGCAGGGTCAGGTCGCGCAGGTCCGC
The DNA here is from genome assembly GCF_040301925.1 of Streptomyces sp. NPDC000075. Lineage (NCBI taxonomy): Bacteria > Bacillati > Actinomycetota > Actinomycetes > Kitasatosporales > Streptomycetaceae > Streptomyces > Streptomyces sp. NPDC000075. The sequence goes on along the minus strand of NZ_JBEPFL010000011.1, from coordinate 123,016 downwards.
GGTGCTCGGCGGGAAGGGCAGGCCGGGGGCGAGGGAGTCGAGCTGGGCGCGCAGGTCGGCGACGGCGGCGTCCTGGGTGCGGTCGAGGATGGCGGAGCGGGCCCGCTGGAAGGTGAGCCCCGCCGTGAGCAGGGAGCCGAAGGCGGCGGCGAGGAGGAAGGCGACGACGAACCGTACCCGCAGGCCGCGCGGGACGCGTGGCCGCAGGGCCGGACGTTTCCACCTCATCCGACGGGCCCGAAGCGGTAGCCGAAGCCCCGGACCGTCTGGATGTACGCCGGTGCGCGCGGATCGTCCTCGATCTTGGCCCGCAGCCGCATCACGCAGGCGTCGACGAGGCGGTCGTCGCCGTAGAAGGAGTGCTCCCAGACCTGTTCGAGCAGCTGCTGGCGGGAGTGGACCTGGCCGGGTGAGGCCGAGAGGAACAGCAGGAGCTTGAGCTCGGAGGGGGCGAGGGCGAGCTCGGTTCCGCCCTTGGAGACGATGAGCGCCGTCCGGTCCACGGCCAGGTCCCCGTACCTTTCGGCGCCGGTGTGCGCGGGCGCGTCCCCGGGGCCGCCGTCGGGGGCGGGGGCGACCCGGCGCAGGACGGCCTTCATCCGCGCTTCCAGGACCTCCCCGCTCGCCGGTTTGACGATGTAGTCGTCGGCGCCGGCTTCGAGTCCGACGACCATGTCGATGTCGTCGCCGCGCGCGGACAGGATGATGATCGGGAGCTGTTTGCTCTCCCGGATGCGGCGGCAGACCTCCAGTCCGCTCATCCCGGGCAGCATCAGGTCGAGGAGCACCAGGTCCGGCCGGTGGCGTTCCAGCAGGAGCAGTCCCGTCTCGCCGCTGGCCGCGACCTCGACCTCGTGGCCCCGGCGCTTGAGCGCGAGCGTGACGCCCTTCTGCACGGCGAGGTCGTCTTCGATCAGCAGGACTCGTGCCATGGCGGGTGCGCTCGTCTCCTGTGCTCGGTGGGTCCTCGGGTGAGCCTTCGGATGGCTGCCGTGTTCTTCGACAAGGGTGCTCGAAGCGTATGACGACGGGTTCCGCTTTTCGTGATGAAACGATGACGGCCTGCCCTTTCTGCCACTCGAAGCGGTTCCGTCGAGGACATGAGCAATGCACGTTCCATGAAGAACACCCGTACCGGCCGCTTCCTTTTCGCCACCGCCACCGCCACCGCCACCGCCACCGTCTCCGCCGTCGTCCTCGGCCTCGGCCTCACCGCCTGCGGGCCGGGCGGCGGGGCCACCGCGGACAAGGGCGGCGCCGGCGGGCCGAGTGACGGCCGCGGCGACGCGAAGCCGCAGCGGCTGCTGTGGATGGGCGACTCCATCGGCGAGGCCGAGGCGCCGGCGCTCGGCGCCGCCATGAAGGCGGGCGGGGCCGGCTTCGCCTCGATGGCCGCGGCGGGAGGCGGCGGGGTGATCGGTGAGATGGCGGCCCCCACCTGGGAAGACCTGCCGAAGAAGCTGGCGGAGTTCAAGCCCGACGTCGTCGCCTACCAGATCACCACCTACGACTGGGGATCCGCCGACGAACAGCGTGCCGGGTACGAGCGCCTGGTCAAGACGGTCACCGAGGCCGGCGCCGACCTCCTGATCGTCTCCGCCCCGCCGTTCAAGCTCGACGACTTCTACAAGCCGCACGAGGCGGCCATCAAGACGGCCCCGCGCTCCGCCCGTGAGGTCGCCGAGAAGCACCCGCAGTCCGTCGGCTTCCTCGACGCGTCCGCGCTGTGGGGCACCGACGGCGCGGCGGCCGGGGCGCTGCGCAGCAAGGACGGCATCCACTCCTGCCAGCAGGGTTCGGCGGCGTTCGCCGCCTGGTTCGGCAAGGAGCTGAACAAGCGGTACGGGTTCGCCGCCGCCGCGCCCGACCAGTGGGCCACCGGAACGTGGACCGCCGACAAGGTCTACGGCCCGCTCGGCTGCGCGTAGCCGCCCCTGTCGCCCCGTCCGTCCCCCGCACGCGGCGGCACCCCGCCCGACGGGCCGTGTGCCGCCGCGTGCTCCCTAGGAGCACCATGACCGTCCCCTCCCCCACCTCCCCCGCCGCCCCGGCCTCCCCTGCGTCCGGTCCGGCGCCGCGCTCGCACCGCCGCCGGGGCCCCGCCCGCGCGGCGGCACCGGGCGGCGGGCCGCAACCGGGCGGCGCCCCGGGCCACATCACGGCCCTCGACGGACTGCGCGGCGCGGCGGTCCTGGGCGTGCTGCTCTTCCACGCCGGCCACTTCGGCGGCGGCTTCCTGGGGGTCGACCTCTTCTTCGTGCTGTCCGGCTTCCTGATCACCGGGCTGCTGCTGAGAGAGGCCCGGGAGGGCGGCGGCCGGATCCGCCTGGCCGCCTTCTGGGGACGGCGGGCGCGCCGTCTGGCACCCGCGCTCACCGTCATGATCGGCGGAACGCTGCTGCTGGTCACCGCCTTCGGCACGCCGCCGCTGCGGCGCCAGGCCCTCGACGACACGCTCTGGGCGATGGCCAACCTCGCCAACTGGCACTTCATCACCGGCCAGGCCGGATACTGGAAGGCGTCCGGCACGCAGGTCTTCGGCCATCTGTGGAGCATCGCCGTCGAGGAGCAGTTCTACCTGCTCTGGCCGCTGCTGGTCGTCGTACTGGTGCGCGCCGGCCGGGTCCGGGGCGAGCGTCTGGTCGCGGCGACGGCCGCTGCGGGGGCGCTCCTCTCCCTCGTCCTGATGGTCACGCTCGTCGACCCGGTCGACACCACCCGCGTCTACGAGGGAACCGACACCCGCGCCTTCTCCCTCCTCCTGGGCTCCCTGATGGCCACGGAACCCGCCGCGCGGCTCATCGGCCGGCTCGGCGAGCGGGCGCGGAAGTGGTGGAGCCCGGTCCTCGCGGCCGCCCTCGCGGCGTACTGGTCCACCGCCGACGGGCAGGGCTCCCCCGGCCTGTTCCAGGGCGGCCTCTTCCTGCACGCCCTGGCCGCGGCCCTGCTCATCGCCTGCGTCGCGCGCACCCCGCACGGCCCGCTCGCCCGGGCCCTGTCGGCGCCGCCGCTGCGCGGCCTCGGCAGGATCTCGTACAGCCTCTACCTGTGGCACTGGCCGGTGTTCCTGCTGCTGAGCGAGGAGCGGCTGGGCCTGACTGGCTGGGCCCGCACCGCCGTGATACTCGCCGTCTCCCTCACCGCCGCCCTGCTCTCCGCGCGCCTGGTGGAGGACCCCGTCCGCTTCCGCTCCCGCTGGGCGCACGGCCGGGCCGGAGCGGTGGCCCTCCTGGCGGCCCTCGTCCTCCTCACCGCCCTGTGGGCCCTCCTCCCCCGGCCGCAACTCGGCGCGGGCACGGTCGACGTCGACCGGCTCACGGCCGGAGGGACTCATTGAGGTCGCCGCCCCCTGACGCGGCTCACGGCCCGGGCTGACCGCCGGGACGGGCCCGTGCCGCAGCGTCCCCGTCCATCCCCTCATGGGGACTTGGGGCTTCCGCACCACCCGGGCGGGGCGACGCGGGTAAGTTCCGGACGCAGAGGCGGCCGTCCGGAACGGGGCGGGCGGCGGGGACCGGGCGAGGGGGCGCGGGATGGCGGGCAGGGGCGTTGCCGGGGGGCGGCCTTGGGGGCCGATCCGGCCCGAGAACACGCAGGCGGGGAGACTGGCGGAGTTCCTGCGGGCCCGGGTGGACGAGTCCGGGAAGACGCTGGCGGTCCTGGCCGGTGAGGTGAACTTCTCCAAGTCCCAGGTCAGCACCTATCTGGCCGGGAAGGTCCCACCGCACGCGTTCGTCTCCGCGCTCGTCAGGGCCACCGTCCCGCCGCAGTTGCGCGAGCGGCGGCAGGAGGAGGCGGCCGGGTTGCTGCGGGACGCGGTGCATCCGCCGCGCACCGCCGGGACGGTGCCCGGGCCGCGGACGGCCCACGGCGGCGCGGACCTCACCGCGGCGCAGGCGCGGCAGATCGAGACCTACGACCGGCTGACCCGGTCGCTGGAGCAGCAGGGCGAGCTGCGGCAGGCCGCCGACAACTCCGCGAAGCTGATCATGGTGCTGCTGGGGATGATCTACAGGCTGCGCGAACGCGTCACCGCCCTCACCACCGAACGCGACCGGCTCAGGGAGGGGCCGGACGCCACGCGGGCCGTCGCGGTCGACGAACGCCTCAACAGGGCCCTGGCGCAGCAGGCGAAGGCCGAGGAGGAGCTGGAGCGGGCCGACGCGAAGAAGCGGCAGGCCGAAGCCCTGTCGTCCCGGCTCCAGGAACGGATCGACGAACTGACCGACGAGCTGGACCGGCTGCGGGGGCCGGGCGCGCCGGCGGGCGGTGCGCTCGCGGTACCGGCGGCCCCGGCCGGAGGGCCCCGGGCCGGCGCGCAGGGCGTACCGCGCGATCCCGAAGGCGACGACATCGACGCCGTCCTGGCCCGCGTCAGCGCCGTCAACGACACCGACGACGACACCATCGCCCGCATCAGCACCGAGACGGGCCTCGGCGCGGCCCCACCCGGGGCCGTCCCGGACAACGCCGCCACCGCCACCGCCAACGGCCACGACGCCGAGGACGGCCGCAGTCTCGAACAGCTGCGCGCCGCCGCCAAGGAAGCCGAGGAGCAGGGTGACGCGGCCGCGACCGCGGCCGCGTACGGCGCGCTCGTACGCGCCTCCACCCGGCTGCTGGGCCCCACCTACCCGGACACCCTCGCCAGCCGGTACGACCACGCCTACTGGACCGGGGAGAGCGGGGACGCCGCGGCCACCCGCGACCTGTACACCGGGATCCTGCGGGACGAGACCACCACCCTGGGACCCGACCATCCCGAAACCCTCGACACGCGGTACGCCCTCGCCGAGTGGACGGGCCGGGCCGGACACCGGGACGCCGCCCGCGACCTCCACGCCGCCCTGATCGCCGACCGCGTACGCGTGCAGGGTCCCGACCACCCCGACACCCTCAGGACCCGCCACGCCCACGCGGACTGGACGGGCAGGGCCGGGGACGCGGCCGCCGCCCGCGACCTCCACGCCGCCCTGGTCACCGACCGCGCACGCGTGCTGGGACCCGACGCCCCTGACACCCTCGACACCCGGCACGACCACGCCCACTGGGCGGGCAAGGCCGGGGAGGCCGGCCCGGCCCGCGACCTCTACGCCGCCCTGCTCACCGACCTCGAACGCCTCCACGGCCCCGACGCCCCCGACACCCTCGCCGCCCGGCACGACCACGCGCACTGGACGGGTCAGGCCGGGGACGCGGACACCGCCCGCGACCTCCACGCCGACCTCGTCGCCGACTGCGCGGGCGTCCACGGCGCCGACCACCCCGCCACCCTCAAGGCACGCCGTGACCACGCGGACTGGACGGGTGAGGCCGGGGACGCGGACGCCGCCCGCGACCTCTACGCCGGTCTCATCGGCGACCGCGCACGCGTCGACGGTCCCGACCACCCCCTCACACTCAAAACTCGCCACGAGCACGCGCACTGGACGGGTGAGGCCGGAGACGCGGCCCGCGCGCGGGACCTCTACGCCGACCTGATCACCGACCGCCGGCGCGTCCGGGGCGCCGACCACCCCTCCACCCTCGACGCCCGGCACGACCACGCGTACTGGGTCGGGGAGCTGGGCGAGGCGCGGGCCGCGCGGGACCTCTTCGCCGAACTCGTCGCCGACCGCGAACGCGTCCAGGGCGCCGAGCATCCCGCCACCATGAACGCGCGCCACAACCACGCCCATCACACCGCCTCGGCGGGCGACCCGGCGACCGCCCGCGAGCTCTACGTCCGCCTGGTCCGGGACCGCGAACGCGTCCTGGGAGCCGACGCTCCCGACACCCTCTTCTCCCGTACGGGGCTCGCGCACCAGACGGGTGAGACCGGTGACGCGGCCGCCGCACGCGACCTCTACGCCCGTCTGGCGGTCGACTGCTCCCGGGTCCTCGGCGCCGACGACGTGGAGACCCTGAACGCCCACCGCGAGCTCGCCCGCTGGACCGGCGAAGCCGGGGACCCGGTCGCCGCGCGCGACCTCTTCGCCGGTCTGGTCGCCCGCTACGAGCGGTGGCTGGGCGTGGACGATCCCGAGACGCTGGCCGCCCGGTCCGGGCTCGCGCGCTGGACCGGCCGCTGCGGCGACCCGTCCCGCGCCCGCGAACTGTGCGACGCCCTGCTGCCCGACCTCGAGCGGATCCTCGAACCCGACGACCCCGCCACGCTCGACACCCGGCACGACCAGGCCCACTTCACCGGAGAGGCCGGGCTCCCGGAGGCGGCCCGCGCCCTCTTCGAAGCCCTCGTCCCCGAGCTGACCCGCCTCGTCGGAGCCGACCACCGCAGGACCCTGTGGAGCCGGCACAAACTCGCCCGCTGGACCGGCAGGTCCGGACGGCCCGCCACGGCACACGCCCTCTACTCCGACCTGCTGGCGGACCACACCCGCGTACTCGGCCCCGACCATCCCGACACCCTCACCAGCCTGCGCGAACACGCCTACTGGGGCGGCAAGGCCGGCCTCTGAGCAGGCACGTCCGTGACGTCAGGCGTAGCTGACGATCACCAGCAGCGCGACGCACTCGGCGCACACCTGGACGGCGAGCGCGGCCCGCCGGACCCGCACGGCCGGCGCGGCCAACGCGAGGACCAGCGCCAGGACGCCGAGTGCGGCGCCCCATCCGAACAGCCACCCCGGGAGTCCGGAAGCGCACGGCTCCCCGTACGTGACACACCGCGACGCCCGCTCCGACGCCAGCGTCAGGATGCCGGCGCCCGCGGCGGCGGGCAGGAACAGGGCGGCGGCCAGGACCGCCCAGAACCGGACGCGGTCGCGCGGCGGCGCCACCGGGAGGGCGGGGGAAGGGGAACCGGATGCGTTCATGCCCCCACCCAACCCCGGCGGCCGGGGCCTGCGGCAGGGTCCGGCTACTCAGCCCCCTGGGGGCACGTACTCAGGAACCGGCGGGCCGCTGGCCGGAGCGGGCGGTCACGCGTTGAGCGCCGACCAGAGCCACTGGCCGCCGACGCGGACGTAGAGCCGCTTGTTGGCGGAGTCCACGGCCATGGTGCCGTCGAGGGGCTGATGGGTGAAGGAGGCGTCGGTGACCGGGCCGGGCACCAGCCGCAGCGGCGGGTTCGGCGCGTTCTTGACGGGGATCGTTCCGGTCGCCTGGGCGCCGGTGCTGCCGTAGCTGTTCTCCACCCGGAAGTCGCCGGTGGAGGACTGCTCGTAGTAGATGTGGGTGCCGGTCGGCGCGGTGGCGTAGAGCCCGACGACGTTGCGCAGCACGGCGGTGGAGCCGGGGCCCGAGTAGAGGGCGACGCCCGCGTTGACGGTGGCCTTGTCCCGGTTGGCGATGACCACGTTCTCCAGCGCGCTGGCGCTCGCCGCCCAGCTGATGATGTTCCGGGCGGTGGCCGGGGTGCCCGCCGCGAAGTCGCCGGCGTAGCAGTAGATGTTGGTGGCGTAGACGTGCCGGCACCCGGCGTCGGTCTTCAGGTGCGGGCCGCCCTGCATGCGGGAGGTCTCGAACTTGCAGTCGGTGAGGTAGACGCCGTTGGGGTTGTTGGTGGTGACGGCGCCCTGGCCGATCCACAGCGCGCCGGTGCCGAAGGCCTCCAGGCGGCAGCCGGTGAAGTGGATCTGGTTGATGTTGTCCTTGCTGTGGCCCCAGGCGCCCTCGGTGGCCGAGGAGGCGTTGCGCAGCCAGATGTTGGGCTGGGTCGTGCTGGCGGTGGTGCCGGTGCAGTCCTCGATGACCAGGTTGTAGAAGCGGGAGTCCCAGAACTCCACGGCGTCGATGCACATGTCCTTGTTCGAGGTCATGAAGACGTCGCGGAAGTAGGAGTTGTTGTTGTAGTAGAGCTCCAGCAGCAGGCCCGTCTTGCCGTTGCCGTTGAAGCCGAGGTTCTCGACGGAGCAGTAGCGGCGGTGGGTGGCGCCGGTGGAGTAGGCCGCTCCCGTGCCGGACATCCGGAGCAGGATGCCGTCGCCGCCCTTGACCAGCATGGACGCCTTCGCCCCGGCGCCGGCGAGGCGGATGCCGTCGGCCTTGACGGCAAGTGCGGGGGTGCCGGCCGCGGGCTTGACGAGGTACTTCCCGACGGGGAAGTAGACGGTGCCGCCGCCCGCGGCGGCGGCGGCGTCGAGGGCGCGCTGGACGGCGGCGGTGTCGTCGGCGGAGCCGTCGCCGATCGCGCCGTGGGCCTTGACGTCGAACCAGTCGGGCGTTCCGGCGGCCGTGGCCGCCGCGGCGGCCGTACCGCCGCCGGCTGCCAGGGCGGTGCCGGTGAGCCCGGCGACGGCTCCCGTCAGCAGGGCACGGCGGGCCGTCTTGCGCTGTTCGGTCATGGTCTCCCCCTCGTGATGACGGACGACGGAGATGATCTTGCCATCGCGACGCCCGTCGGGGGGAGGGCCGACGGACTACCCTGGGGTGAGGAGATCACGGTTCCGGTGGCTGCCCACTGGGAAGCGGAGGATGGTGCGGATGTGCCGCTGGCTCGCTTACTCGGGTTCGCCCCTGCTGCTCGATGCCGTCCTCTACCGCCCTGAGCACTCGCTGATCAACCAGAGTCTCCGCGCGCGGATGGGCGTCGAGACCACCAACGGCGACGGCTTCGGCATCGGCTGGTACAGCACGGACGGGGACGGGACACCGGCGGTCTTCCGGGACACCGCGCCGGCCTGGAACAACCGCAACCTGCGGGAGCTCGCCTCGCACGTCCGTTCCCCGCTGTTCTTCGCACACGTGCGCGCCTCGACGGGTTCGGCCGTGCAGCAGACCAACTGCCACCCGTTCCGCCACGGCCGGTGGCTGTGGATGCACAACGGGTCCATCGCCGATTTCCACCGCTTGCAGCGGGACCTGTGCATGGCCGTCGATCCGGCGCTCTTCTCGTGCATCGAGGGGTCCACCGACTCCGAGGTGATGTTCTATCTCGCGATCACCTTCGGCCTCGACCAGGACGTCCCGGGCGCGGTCGCCAGAATGGCCGGGTTCGTGGAGCGGGTCGGCAAGGAGCACGGGGTGCCGGAGCCGCTCCAGATGACGGTGGCGGTCTCCGACGGGCAGCGGGTCTGGGCCTTCCGGTACTCCAGTCAGGGCGCGTCCCGGTCGCTCTTCTACAGCAGCCGTGCCGAGACCGTCCGGCGCCTGCACCCCGACCTCGGCTACCTCGACGAGGTCTCCGACGACACCCGGATCGTGGTCTCCGAGCCGCTCGGCGACCTGCCCGGGATGTGGAACGAGCTTCCCGAGGGCAGCTGCGCGGTCATCCCGTCCGGGGCGGAACCGGACTACTTCCCCTTCCTCCCGGAACCGGGCTGATCACTCAGTCGGGCGGCTCCGGCGGGCGGGGGTGCTTGGGCTCCGGGGCGGGGACGGGCCCGTCCGGTGCGGGCCCGTCCGGGCGGGGCGGACCGGCCGGTGGGGCGGGCCTGCCCGGCGACCTCGGCGGATCACGCGGCACGGGGGGCGGGGGCTCCGCAGTTTCCGTGGGCTCCGCAGGTTCCATGGGTTCCGTGGGTTCCGTGGGTTCCGTGGGTTCCATGGGTTCCGTGGGTTCCGTGGGTTCCGTGGGTTCCATAGGAGGCGGGTTTCCCTGATCGGCGGCCTTAAACGGGGACGGACGGCCTAGTGGTCGCGGGTGATGCTCCAGGCCGGCATGTGCGCGAAGAAGGCGACGGCCTCGGGGCGCCAGCGCTCGCGCCACGTGGCGGTCTGGGACGCGGCCCGGCGGGCGTGGTGGTCGGCGTCGGCCCGTAGCCGCCGGTCGACGCCGTGCGCCCGCGCGATGCCGCGTACGCGGTCGAGGGTGTCCTCGTCACAGCCCGGGTCTCCCAGGGCTTCGTCCACCAGCTCGCGTTCCTTCCCGTCGCAGACCGCCAGGAGCGCGCGGACGGCGTAGCTGCGGCGGCCGGAACGGATGTCGGAGCCGACCGGCTTGCCGAGCGCCTGCGGGTCGCCGAACAGGTCGAGCCAGTCGTCGTGGATCTGGTTGGCGATGCCCAGGGCGGTGGCGTAGCGGCGCAGTTCGGCGTCGTACGGGGCGAGGTCGGCGCCGGCGGCGAGCAGGCCCATGCGCAGCGGGGCGAGGATGGAGTAGCGGGTGGACTTGTACTCGGTGACCTCGTGCAGGAGCCCGGTGTCCGGCGCGGGGTGGAAGTCGCGTTCCAGGTCGAGGAGTTGTCCCGCCACGGTGGAGGCGGCCGTGTCGGCGTGGACGGCGGCCATGGCCAGGGCCCGGTCGGGGGGCAGGGTGGCGGTGAGCAGGACGCGGCCGGCGAGGAAGGCGGCCAGGTCGCCGGCGAGGACGGCCAGGGCGAGGGCGGTGTCGGGCCGGTCCGGGAAGTCCCGGCGGTAGGCGTAGTAGGTGGAGGGGCCGTCGCGGCGCGTGGGTGCGTCGTCGATGATGTCGTCGTGGATCAGGCCGTGGGTCTGCAGCAGCTCGATGCTGATGGCGGCCTCGTCCAGTCCGGGAACGCTCTCATCGGTGACCAGGGCCGCGGCCTCATGGAGCAGGATCACGCGCAGCCGTTTGCCGCCGCGCAGCGACAGTTCGCGCACCAGCTGGAGCGCGCGGGCGGGGAACGTGCCCCGCCCGGGTATCTCCAGGCCGCCGCCCGCGGGGTCGGTCAGGGAATCGAGGTAGTCGGCGAAGCGGGCGTCGAACCGGCGCTGATGGCCGGCCGCGCGCCGCCAGGCGGCGGTGAGGGCGTCGTTCACCGGCCCAGCCTGTCATGTCCCCGCGTACCGCCCGCCGCCGCCTCCGGTGCGGGCGGGCGGCGGCCCGGGGCCGGTGGTTCAGCCGGACGGCCTGGGCGCGGCCGCCAGGACGAAGGCGTGGCCCGCCGGGTCGGCGTAGCGGCGCAGGGTCGTCCTGCTGCCGGGGCGGGAGTCGCCGCCCGCCGCCTCCACCGGGCGCGCTCCGAGCGCCACGGCTTCGCGCTCCGCTTCGTCGAGCGCCTCCGGCTCGACCAGTATCCGCAGGTGGGGCTGTTGGGGGTCCTCGGGCGGCGGCCAGCTGGGCGGTACGCGGTCGGGGTCGTGGCGGATGCCCAGCAGCGGGCCCGAGAGGCCGGCCACGAGGAGGAGGCCGGCGTCGTCCCCGGCCGGGCCGACCCGGGCGCCCAGCAGGGCGGCGTAGAAGCGGGCCAGCGGTTCGGGCTCCGCGCAGTCCAGTACGAGGACGCTCGTCTTGGGTACGGTCATGGAGCGCGTGTGCCCGGTGTCGTCGTGCGCACACATGGCGTCATCCCGGGAGTGGTGACGTCCGGCGCCGTCCGCCGGTTCCGCGTTTGGAATCCGTGGGACGGCGCAGAAGGACCACACGGCGCACACCGGGACAAAGGGGGCGCCTCATGAGCATCATCGGCCGGAAGGTCCCGGCGGCGAAGGCCCTCGCCGGGCGGGGCCGGCGCGGAAGGAGGAGGCGCCGGCGGCTGCTGCGGCGGATGGCGCCCCGCGCCGTCGCCCGGCGCGTGTCGACGCGGGTGACGAGGCGGGTGATGACGCGGACGGCGGCATGGGGCGTGCGGTGGGCGGCCCGGGGGGCGTGGTTCACGTTCCGGATCGTGGTGCGCGCCGTCTTCTCACGGCGGCGGCTGGTCTGACGTCGGCGCCGGCTGCGTCGGCACGCGTCGGCACGCCTCGGCCGGGCGTCGGACCTATCCTGGGAACGGCGGCCGGAAGTGCGAGCGGCCTCTCGGACGCCGGGCCCGGGTACGCGCGCGCACCCCTCTCCCCATCCACGCGCCCGCGTACCGGCTCAGCGCCCCGATCGGGAGGTGGGGACCGTGCCGGAGCAGGGTGAACGCCGGATCGTGCTGATCAGGCATGCCAAGGCGGTGCCCAAGGACGTCACCGAGGACTTCGACCGGGCGCTCGCCGACCGCGGCTCCCACGACGCGCCCCAGGCGGGCGACTGGCTGGAGCGGTCCGGCTTCGCCGTGGACCTGGCGCTGTGTTCGCCGGCCCGCAGGACCCGCCAGACCTGGCAGCTCATGCTGCCCCGGCTGAGCCTGCCGCCGCCGACCCTCTACCAGGACCGCCTCTACGAGGCCGACGCGGACGGTCTGCTGTCCGCCGTGACGCAGACCCCGGCCGCGGTGGCCGGCCTGGCGCTGGTGGGCCACAATCCGGCCGTCCACGAGCTCGCCGCGCGCCTGTGCGGCGACGGGCCGCAGGAGCTCGTGCAGCGCTTGCGGGCGGGGTTCCCGACCTGTGCGATCGCCGTGCTGACGGTGGACGGGGGCTGGGACGGGCTGGCGCCCGGTGCGGCGCGCCTGGCCGCCTTCCGGGCGCCCGGCGACGACTGAACCCGGCCGTGGGCCGTGCCCGTCGCCGTCCCCGTCACCGTCCCAGCCCCCCTCCCAGTCCCCGTCTCCGTCAGTGCCGGTGGCCGTCGCGGGCCGTGCGGCGCTGGGCGTCGGTGTTCGGGGTGAGGGCGTCGCCCGCCTCGCCGTCCTTGCCGCCGGGCATGACGGCGTCCTCCGCCTGCTCGCGGGCCTCGCGGTCGCCGCTCTCCCCCGGGGCCTTCGAAGGAGGGGTGCCCTTGACGTGCTTCTGGGGGTGGTTCTCGTGCTCGGTCACCTTCGTCCTCCTCGGTCGGGCGTTCCCGGTCTCCTCCCTCGGCTGCCCCGTCCGCCGGATCTCACACGGACCGGGGCGGCTCGTCGGCGAGGGCGGCCAGGACCCGGTCCGGGGTCAGGGGGAGCTCGCGCAGGCGCCGGCCGACCGCCCGGCTCACGGCGTTGCCGATGGCCGCCGCCGCGCCGACGGTGCCGATCTCCCCGATGCCCTTGCCGCCCATCGGGTTGAGGTGCTTGTCGTGCTCGTCGATCCAGTGGGCCTCGATGGCCGGCACGTCGGCGTTCACCGGCACGTGGTAGGCGGCCAGGTCGCGCTCCGCGAAGTCGCCGAACGCCGGGTCGAGGCCGCCGTGTTCGGTCAGCGCCATGCCCAGCCCCATCACCATCCCGCCGATGAACTGCGAGCGGGCGGTGCGCGGGTTGAGGACGCGGCCGACGGCGAAGACGCCCACCAGGCGGCGTACGCGTACCTCTCCGGTGACCGTGTCCGCCTGGACCTCGGCGAAGTGCGCGCCGAAGGCGTGGCGCGCGTAAGGGGACTTCTGCTTCGCGGACTGGGTGGTGTCGGCGGACGCGGAGAGGCCGCCGTCGGGCAGCGGCCCGTGGTGGCGGGCCAGCCGGTCGGTCAGGGCGGTGCAGGCGTCGTGCACCGCCCACCCCCAGGACGCCGTCCCGGTGGAGCCGCCCGCCACGGGGCCCGGGGGCAGCGCGCTGTTCCCGAGGGAGAGCGCGACGGCGTCGAGCGGGACGCGCAGGGCGTCGGCGGCGATCTGGGAGAGGACCGTACGGGCGCCGGTGCCGATGTCGGTGGCGTTGACCTCGACGAGGTAGCTCCCGTCGGGGCGGGCGTGGGCGCGGGCGCCGGCCGGGGCGATGTAGACGGGGTAGGTGGCGCCGGCCACGCCTCCGGCGATCAGGAGCGGCCCCTCGCGCAGGGGCGGCCGGCGGCCGGTCCAGCCGAAGCGGCTCGCGCCCTCGCGCAGGCACTCCACCAGGTGGCGGCTGCTGAAGGGGCGGCCGCTGTCGGGCTCGGTGGCCGCGTCGTTGCGTACGCGCAGTTCGACCGGGTCCATGCCGAGGGCGTCGGCCAGCTCGTCCATGGCCGACTCCAGGGCGTACATGCCGGGGGTCTCGCCGGGGGCCCGCATCCAGGAGGGGGTGGGCACGTCGAGCGCGGTGACGCGGTGGGTGGTGCGGCTGTCCGGGACCGCGTACATCACCCGTGCGGGCACGGCGGCCTGTTCGACGAACTCGCGTACCCGCGAGGTGTGCGTGGCGACCTCGTGGATGAGGGAGGTGAGGGTGCCGTCGGGGCGGGCGCCGAGCCGGACGCGGTGCAGGGTGGGCGCGCGGTGGCCGACGGTGGCGGCCATGTGCTGCCGGGGCAGGGCCACGGTGACGGGGCGCCCGTAGTTCCGGGTGGCCATGACGGCGAGGACGACGTGGGGGCGCGGTGTGCCTTTGGATCCGAAGCCGCCGCCCACGTGCTCGGCGAGGACGGTGATCCGGTCCTCGGGCAGTTGGAACAGGCCGGCCAGGACGGTGCGGACCACCGTGGTGCCCTGGCAGGAGTCGTACACGGTGAGGTGGCCGCGCCCGGCGTCCCAGTCCGCGGTGGCGGCGTGCGGCTCCATGGCGTGGTTGTGCAGGGGCGGCACCGCGTAGCGGGCGTCGACGCGTACGGGCGCGGCGGCGAACGCCGTGTCCGGGTCCCCGTGTTCGCGGTGCGCGGGGTAGCCGCCGTTGACCTCCTCCGGGGTGTACAGGCCGGGGTGTTCCTCGTGCAGGACGACGTCGTGGGGCTCGGCCTCGTAGCTGACGCGGACCGCGTCGGCGGCGGCGCGGGCCCCCTCCAGGGTGTCGGCGACGGCGAGCGCCACGTACCAGCCGCGGTGCGGTACCCGCGGGTCCTGGAGGAGCTGGAGGGTGGGGTCGTCGGAGGGACCCAGGCGCGGTGCGTCGTAGGGGGTGAGGACGCCCAGCACGCCGGGCAGGGCGAGGGCGGCCGCGGTGTCGACGGCGGTGATCCGGCCGCGGGCGATCGTCGCGGGCACCGGCCAGGCGTAGGCCCGTCGCGGCAGGTGCCGTTCGGCGGCGTACAGCGCGGTGCCGGTGACCTTCTCCCGGCCTTCGCGCCGCGGGACGGGGGCACCGAGCGCGGTCGCGGTGGTGGTGTCGACGGGGGCGGAGGTGGCGGTCATCGTGGTCCTGTTCCTGGTCGGCGGCGCCGCTCAAGGGGTGGCGGGGGAAGCGGGGCGCGTTCCGGCCAGCGCGGCGACGGCGTCGCAGGCGAGGTTGCGGGCGAGGGGGATCTTGTAGGCGTTGTCGCGCAGGGGTCGCGCGGCGGCGAGTTCGGCGTCGACGGCCGCGCGGACGGTGTCGGGGTGCGGCTCGGCGCCGGCCAGCCGCGCCTCGGTGGTGGTGGCGCGCCAGGGCCGGTGGGCGAGGCCGCCGAAGGCGAGGGCGAGGTGGCGTACGCGGCCGCTGCCGGGGTCGAGGTCGAGGAGCACGGCGACCGATGCGAGGGCGAAGGCGTACGAGGCGCGGTCGCGGGCCTTGCGGTAGAGCGAGACGGCGCCGGGCGGCGGGGCGGGCAGGAGCACCGCCGTGATGATCTCTCCGGGGCGGATGACGGTGTCCTGCTCGGGGTGGTCACCGGGCAGCCGGTGGAACTCGGTGACCGGGACGGTGCGGGTGGCGTCCGGTCCGCCGTACAGCTCGACGACGGCGTCCAGCGCGGCGAGGGCCACGGCCAGGTCGGAGGGGTGGGTGGCGATGCAGTGCGGGGAGTGTCCGAGGACGGCGTGGTCGCGGTGGATGCCGTCGCGGGCGGCGCAGCCGCTGCCGGGTTCGCGTTTGTTGCACGGCTTGGAGAGGTCCTGGAAGTAGCCGCAGCGGGTGCGCTGGAGCAGGTTGCCGCCGGTGGTGGCGACGTTGCGCAGCTGGCCGGATGCGCCGGCGAGCAGGGCCTGTGCGAGCAGCGGGTGGCGGGCGCGGATCCGGGGGTCGGCGGCCAGGTCGCTGCCCCGGACGGTGGCCCCGATGCGCAGGCTCCCGTCGGGGAGTTCGGTGATCTCGTCCAGGGGGAGCCGGGAGACGTCGATGAGGGTGGTGGGGGTCTCGACGCCCAGTTTCATCAGGTCGACGAGGTTGGTGCCGCCGCCGAGGTAGCGGGCGCCGGGGTGGGCGGCGTAGGCGTCGGCGGCCTCGCGGAGGCTGGTGGCGCGTACGTAGGCGAAGGGCTTCACGCGATCACGTCCGCTCCGGTCCTGGTGGCCGCGGCGTCCGCGCCGGCGTCGGCGACGGCCCGGACGATCGCCGGGTAGGCGCCGCAGCGGCACAGGTTGCCGCTGAGCCGTTCCCTGATCTCCGCCTCGGTCAGCGCGGCGGGGGCCTCCTGGGGCGCGGGGGGCGTGACGTGCGAGGGGTGTCCGGCGGCGGCTTCGCGGAGCGCGCCGACGGCGGAGCAGAGCTGGCCGGGGGTGCAGTAGCCGCACTGGAAGGCGTCGTGCTCGATGAAGGCGCGCTGGAGCGGGTGGAGGGTGCCGTCGGGTGCGGCGAGGCCTTCCACGGTGGTGACCCGGCAGCCGTCGAGGGTGACGGCGAGCAGCAGGCAGCCGTTGACGCGCCTGCCGTCCACGAGGACGGTGCAGGCGCCGCACTGCCCGTGGTCGCAGCCCTTCTTCGCGCCGGTGAGGTCCAGGTGCTCGCGCAGGGCGTCGAGGAGGGTGACGCGGTGGTCCAGGTCGAGGTCGTGGCGGACCCCGTTGACGCGCAGGCTCACGCGGGAGCGGACGTCACCTGCGGGCGCGCCGTCCGGCGGGGCGTGCGGGGGCGGGGGTGCGGGCGGGTCGGCTGCGTGGGCCACGGCGGACTCCCTTGTCGTCCGTTGGGGAGGAACGTCCGTCCCACCGCCCAGCCTGGCCCCTTCCGGGCCCGCGCGCGCCCCACGCCCCCGGAGGTCTCCCCGGGCCTCCCCCGTATGGCCGACGTCCGGACGCGGGCCGGCCGGACGCGGGGACCTGCCGGACACGGGCCGGCCGGCGGCGCGGGAGGTACGGGGGCCGTGCGAGTGGGCAGATGCGCGGGTGACCCGTCAGCCCTGGGAAAGGACGGAAACCGTGGCACGACCGAGGATCCTCGTGGTGGGTTCGGGCTTCGCCGGAGTGGAATGCGTACGCCGTCTGGAGCGCAGGCTGTCCCCCGGCGAGGCCGACATCCGGATGGTCACCCCGAACGCGTACCAGCTGTACCTGCCCCTGCTCCCCCAGGTGGCCTCCGGCGTCCTGACCCCGCAGTCCATCGCCGTCTCCCTGCGCCGCAGCAGCCGCCACCGCACCCGGATCATCCCCGGCGCGGCCATCGGCGTCGACACCGCGGCCAAGGTCTGCGTCATCCGCGGGATCACCGGCGAGGAGAGCCATCAGGCGTACGACCACCTCGTCCTGACGCCCGGCAGCATCACCCGCACCTTCGACGTCCCGGGCCTGACGGAGCACGCGCGGGGGATGAAGACGCTGGCCGAAGCCGCGTACCTGCGCGACCACGTCATCGCGCAGCTCGACCTCGCGGACGCCAGCCAGGACGAGGCCGAGCGCGCCTCCCGGCTGTGCTTCGTCGTGGTCGGCGGCGGCTACGCGGGCACCGAGACCGCGGCGTGCCTCCAGCGGCTCACCCATCACGCGGTCAGGCGCTACCCCCGGCTGGACCCCGGCCGGATCAGCTGGCACCTGCTGGACCTGGCTCCGAAGCTGATGCCGGAGCTGGGCGACTCGCTGGGGCGGGCGGCCCTGGACATCCTGCGGCGCCGGGGCATCCAGGTGTCGCTGGGGGTGAGCGTCGCCAAGGCGGGCCCCGAGGAGGTGACGCTGACCGACGGGCGCGTACTGCCGAGCCGGACCCTGATCTGGACCGCCGGAGTGGCGGCGAGCCCGCTGATCGGCACGATGGACGCGGAGACCGAGCGGGGGCGGCTGGTGGTGACCGCGCAGCTGACCGTTCCGCAGGCGCCGGGGGTCTTCGCCCTGGGGGACGCGGCGGCCGTGCCCGACCTCGCGCGGGGCGGGAACGGCGCGATCTGCCCGCCGACGGCGCAGCACGCCCTGCGGCAGGGGCGCACCCTGGCCGACAACGTGATCGCCTCGTTGCGCGGCCGGCCGTTGCGGCCGTACGTGCACAAGGACCTCGGCCTGGTGGTCGACCTCGGCGGCACCGACGCCGTGTCGAAGCCGCTGGGCGTCCCGCTGCGCGGCCTGCCCGCCCAGGCGGTGGCGCGGGGGTACCACTGGTCGGCGCTGCGCACCGGCGTGGCCAAGACGCGGGTGATGACCAACTGGCTGCTGAACGCGGTGGCCGGGGACGACTTCGTGCGCATGGGCTTCCAGTCGGCGAAGCCGCCCAGGCTGCGGGAGTTCGAGCGCACCGACGCGTACCTGACGCCGGCGCAGGTACGGGAGCACACGCGGGCGCTGCGCGCGGCGGGCTGACCGGCGCCCCGGCCGCAGGTCCTGAGGTCTGGGTGATTGCCGGCCCGTGCGCGGGGTAGGGGCGTCCTCGGCAACGGAAGAGGGGGGTGCCATGTCGATGTCCGACGAAGCGGAGGCCGTCGTCGAGGCCGCGCTGGAGCCGCACGAGCCGTCCGAGGGCGAGGTCGAGGCCCGCGACCGGGTGCGGGCCGAGGCGGTGGGCATGACCCACCACCAGACGGCGGCCGCGCTGGAACGCCTGCTGGCCGCCGTCGGCGACGCCGCCGGGGCCGACGCGCCCACCCGGGCGGCCCTGGCGGAATGGCACCGGATCACCGACCTCCTCGCCAGCCACGGCGGCCCCTACACCCCCGACGCGGACCCCTACGCCCAGGGCCAAATGTCGGCCCGCCACTTCCGCCGCCCCTGAAGCGCCGGGCGGCTCGGGTGGCGGGCCGGGTCCGGCCCGGGGCCGGCCTCACGTCCCGGGCCGGCCCCGCGTCCCGGGCCGGCCCCGCGTCCCGGGTCAGCACCGCTCATCGGTCAGGACCGCCCGTCCGTCAGGCCCGCCCGTCCGCAGGACCGCCCGTCGGTCAGGACCGCTCGTCCTCCGGGGAGCCGAAGTTGCCGTAGCCCTTCAGCTCGTGCGCCGTGCGCCGGCTGCCGTCCGAGGGGAACGGCTGCCCGTCGGTCTCGCGGCGCACCTCGGGACGCCCGGCACCGGCCGGCCGGCGGGGCTGCCCGGCCGTGGTGGGCGGCTCCGGCTCGGCGGCGCGCCGTTTCACGCCCCACCACACCGCGCCGACCAGCAGAACGATGACGATCACGCCGAGCGCGGAGACGAACGCGGTTCCCGTAGCGCTCAAGGCGAGCACGGCGGCCGAGTCGATCATGGAGCTGCTCCTTTCGCCGGGCGCCGCCACCCGGCGCCTCCGGCCCTCTTCTCCACGTCGCGGCTGCCCGCCGGGTCGGCGGCGAAACGGCCCGGCCGGACCGCGCCCGTCACCGGCGGCTCCGGTGGCGGACCCGGCCCGATCCTGTTTGGCTCGGGGTGCTCACACTTCCCCCACCACACGAGGAGCGGTCATGGGCAAGGACAGCGGGCCGAGCGAACGAGCCCGGCAGATGCGGGACAAGGCGCAGGAGCTGGAGCAGGCGGCCCAGCGGGCGACGGACCCCGCCGAGCGGCAGCGGCTGCGGGACAAGGCCCTGCACATCCGCGAGAAGAGCGAGCAGGAGAACGGCCCGGGCAGCGGGACCATGGATCCCATGTAGCCGGCCCGACCGCTCGGCCGGCCCCACGGTGAGCGCGGGGCACTCGCGAAACCCGTGGCGGGCGGCCGGGTCGAGCACGCACGATGGGGCCCTGCGACACGACACCCGGGCCAGGAGTTCCGCATGCTCGACGACCGCCTGTACACCTCGCTTCCCGCCGTCGGGATCGCCCGTCTGGTCGGCTGCGGCGAGGTCACGGCCCGCGAGGTGGTGGACACCGCGCTGGCCGTCAGCGCCGGACGCGACGGCGCGCTGCGCGCCTTCACCGCCCTGTGGGCGGAGGCCGCCCGGGCCCGGGCGGCGGAGGTCGACGCGGCCGTGGCCCGTGGGGTGTGCCTGCCGCTGGCCGGCGTGCCGATCGCCGTCAAGGCGATCGAGGGCGCCGGCTCCCCGCAGAACCGGCGTCTGGTCGCCGCGGGGTGCGTACCGATCGGCGCGACCTCCGTGCCGCGCGCCCGGACGGGCTGGCAGACCTACGGCTCCACCGACCGCGGCCCCACCCTCAACCCGCTGGACCCCGCCTGGTCCCCGGGCGGTTCCTCGGCGGGGTCCGGGGCCGCCGTCGGGGCAGGTCTCGTGCCCCTCGCCACCGGCTCCGACGGAGCGGGGTCCGTACGCATACCCGCCGCGTGGTGCGGTGCCATCGGCTTCAAGCCCACCAACGGCCTGCTGCCGGCCCGTGACCGGGCCGGGCTGGCCAGCCCCGGCGTGATCGTCCGCAACCCGGCCGACGCCCTCGCCTACCTCCGCGCGGTCGCACCCGTCCCGGTCCCGGTCCCGGTCGGCGGGAGCCTGCGGGTCGTCTGGACGTCCTCCCTCGGCTACGCCGACACCGCCCCGGCCGTCGCGGCCACGGCGCTGCGCGCCCTGCACCGGATCGCCCGCGCCGGGCTGTGCCGCCTCGTCGACCACCCGGTGCGGCTGCGCGATCCCGCCCCGGCCTGGACCGCTCTGCGCGCCGGCACCGCCGACGCGCACACCGAGGCCCTCGTCCAGGCCAACGCCCGGGCCCTGCACAGGGTTTTCGAGGAGGCCGATCTCCTCGCCACCCCCACGACGCCACACCCGCCGCACGGCCACGACGGCCCCGGGACGCGCATGAGCGTGGCCCTCACCTGGGCCTTCAACCTCTCCGGCCACCCCGCGATCACCCTGCCCGCGGGCCGCACGCCGGACGGCGAACCCGTGGGCCTCCAGCTGATCGCCCGTCACCACGCCGACGCCCTGCTCCTCGGAGCCGCCGGGGCGTGGCACCGCACGTGACCGCCGGGCCGCAGGCGGCAAGCACCGGGCTCCCGGCGGCGGGCGCGCGCCGGGAGCCCGTCGGGCGGGGTCAGCGGGTGGTGTAGCCGCCGTTGAGGAAGAGGGTCTGGCCGTTGGCCCACCAGCCGTCGGTGAGCATGTGCCGCACCCACGGGACGATGTCCTCGATCTTGGTGAGGTCTCCGTTCATCGCGGAGGACTTGTGGTACGCGACGGAGTCCTCGTCCTCGGCCGGGTAGAAGAACGAGGTGTCCATCGGGCCGGGGGCGATGTTGTTGACGGAGATGTTGCGGCCGAACAGCTCCTTGGACAACGCGCGGGTGAAGTGCTCGACCGGGGCCTTGCTGCCGGCGTAGGAGGAGTACAGGCCGGTGTAGGCGGCGAGCAGGGAGGTCACGATGGTGATGATCTTCCCGCCGTCCTCCATCCGGCGTGCCGCTTCGCGCATCACGAAGAACGCGGCCTTGGAGTTGACCGCGAACATCCGGTCGTACTCCTCCTCCGTGATCTGCGTGAGGGGCTTCTTCAGCACCATGCCCGCCGTGTTGACGCTGATGTCGAGCTTCCCGAAGCGGCTGACGACCTCGTCGAAGACGCGCTCGATCTCGGACACGTCGGTCAGGTCGGCCTGGATGGCGAAGGCCTCACCGGGGCCGGCGTTGATCTGCGCGACGACGTCCTCGGCCTTGGCCTTGGAGGAGGCGCTGTTGTAGTGGACCGCGACCTTGGCGCCCTCGGCGCCGATGGTGGTGCTGATGAGCCCGCCGAGGTTGCGGGAGGCGCCGCCGACGAAGGCGACCTTGCCGGCCAGCGTCTTGGTGGGGGTGTTCACCATGTCGTTCTCCTTGAGAGAGCACGGGAGGGCAGGGACTGCCCCCGGGACGTGCGATCCGGCGCGCCCCGTCTCCCGCAGCATGCACGGCGTCCGGGGGCGCGTTCTTGGACGATCCGCGCGGCCGGTGGGACGATCCGCGCATCGCCGGTACGGGGCGCGCGGCGGCGCACTGGTCACCGTGTGCCCGCGGACCTGTGCGTACAGTGGCACCGCTCGCCTCGCGGGTGGGGGACGGGGAGAATCGTGGGCGTGGTCGGTTCGCACATCAAGCCGGGGCTGCGGCGTCTCAGCGGCAGCGCCCGGGACATGGGGCACGCGGTCGTGGAGCGCGCCGTGGAACACGCCGCCGGATCCGGGACCGCGAACCCCCCGCTCGAACCGCCGGACCGGCACGTGCTGGTGGTGCACACGGGCACGCCCGCGAGCCTGGCGTGGAACGCGGACGGCACCGCGCGCCGCGCCCGCTTCCACCCGGGCGAGGCCCTCGTCAACCCGGCGGGCTACGCGTCACGGCCGCGCTGGCGGGAGGACGTCGAGCTGATGCTGCTCGCCCTCGACCCGCGCTGGCTGGACGAGTACGCGCAGGAGGGCGGGGCCCGGGTGCGCGGAGAGCTGGAGCTCGCGCCGGACTTCCACTTCACCGACCCGCTGCTGACCCTGCTCGTACAGCGCCTGGTCGGCGCGTACGAGGACGGGGGCCCGGTCGACGCCCTGTACGCGGAGTCGCTGGTGCAGGCCGCAGCGGCGGTGGTGCTGCGGCGCTGCGCCGCCGGGGGCGGCCCGCCGGCACGCGAGGGCGGTCTGCCCGCACGGCGCCTGGCGGAGCTGCGCGACTACATCCACCTCCACCTCGGCCGGCGCATCACGCTGGAGGAGCTGTCGGCGGTCGCCGGGGTCAGCTCCGCCCACCTCAACCGGCTGTTCCGCGCCTCGGTGGGCGAGAGCCCGCACCAGTACGTGCTGCGCCAGCGGGTGGAACGGGCCCGCAGTGCGCTGCTGCACACCGACGCCAGCATCGCCGACATCGCCGTGACGCACGGGTTCGCCGACCAGAGCCACCTCACCCGCGTGCTGCGGCGCACGACCGGCCTGACGCCCGGGGCCCTGCGGAGGGACGGGGGGCGCGGGCCGGCCGGCGGCTGAGCGGGGGCCGCGCAGGATCAGCGGCACCGGTGCGGGCGGGGACGGGGCGCGGGGGCCGCCGAACGGTTTCCCGCACCGTCAGAGGGTGAGCGTCAGCAGGATCACGGCCACCGGGGGGACGAGCGCAGCCCGCCCCGCCCAGCGCCCCGCCCTGGCCGGGGCCGGGCGGTCGGGGAGCAGGCGGGAGACCAGCACCAGCAGCGGGCTGACGGTCCAGGCCGCCCACCACAGGGCGGTGGTGACCGCCACGGTACGGGGGTGGGCGTCCCCCGCCATCGGAGCGAGGGCGCCGAAGAAGAAGGCCACGGGGATCAGGGCCAGCGCCCAGCCGGTCGTCCGCCACGAGGGTTCGGCCCCGGCGGGAGGGGTGGCGGTCGGGTCCTGGGTCGTTTCGCGCATGGGCACAGCCAAGCGGCTCCCGGCGGCGGCCGGCAGCGCTGAGGTACTCAGGGCCGCCCTGCGCCTCGTACTCACCGCACCCGCCGCTCGTACCGGCTACGCGGGGGCGCGGGCGAAGGCCGCGATCTCGGCGGCCCGCGGGGTGGAGCCGTTCGAGGCCGGGGCGCCAGAGCCGGTCCTGGTAGGCGGCCTCGGCGACCGCTGACCACGATGAGGGTGGGCCGTGCCGGCATGTCGCAGAGCTCCCGAGGGGTGACGGGCTGAGGGGCGGTGGATCCTCCGGCCGTGCGCGCCGGTTCCTGGACGTACCCGCGCCCCGGAAGCAGGCTAGTGGGACGGGGGTTCCGGGGTGCCACGGCCGGGGTGGTGGCGGGCGGGCAGGCGTCAGGCGGTCCGGGTGGCGGGCCTTGGGGCGGAGGTCTCGGGGGTCCGGCCGTCTCGCGGAGGAGCAGCAGGCCGCTGGTGGCGATCACCGCCGCCGTCAGGCCGTGGATGCCGAACGCGGCGGCGACGGAGCCGTGGTGGGCCAGGACGTTGATCATGTCGCCGAACGGAGCGACGGCTTCCATCAGCAGGACCAGGCCCAGGGCGCGGCGGTGGCCCGTCACCAGGAGGATGGCGATGACCAGGCCCATCGAGAACTCGCGGATGCCCTTCATGACGAGGAAGCCGCCGCCGTCGCCCTCGGGCCAGGTGGGCAGGCCGACGCCAGGGGTGGACGTCTCGGGGATCACGATGAAGGACAGTCCGAGGTAGAGCACGAACAGGGTGACGACGGCGGCCAGGACGGTATTGATCTTCTTCAGTGACATGGTGGAACTCCTTTGAGGCGGTGGTCTCAGGTGAGGGCGGTGACCAGCAGGGTGAAGGCGGCGATGATGACGGCGACGCGGACGTAGTGGTAGCGGTCCCAGCGGTTCATCTGCTCCTTCCAGTCGGCCGGCCGGTTGTCGGGAGTCCACGTCTTGCTCCGGTTGTTGATCGGGACGAGCAGCAGGACCGACATGATCACGCTGACGATCAGCAGCGCGGCGGCGGTGACGACGAGGCCGGTGCCCGGGTGGTGCCGCCCTGCCACGGCCCAGAGCGCGGCGAGGACGAGCGAGCCGACGTACCAGAACGGCATCACGGCGCCGAGCATGCGGCCGCCGTGGGAGCGGGCCCGCTGACCGGCGTCCTCTGGGAGGGCGTTGAAGATCCGGTTCATGACGAAGGCGACGGAGAACTCCACCCCCACCATCAGGCCGACGACGACGGTGGTGATGACCTCAAGTGCGCTGAGCATGGAGCCCCTCCTGGGATCTAGCGTTGCTAGGTGTCGTTAGCAACGCTAGCCCTGCTGCCGCTTGCTTGTCTAGCGGTGCTAGGATCCAGGTCATGTCAGTACACGAACGCAAGGCACGCGAACGGGCGGTCCGCGAGCGCCTCATCGTGGCGACGGCCCGCGAACTCGCCGAACAGCAGGGCTGGGACGCGGTCACGACGCGCCGGCTCGCCGAGCGCATCGAATACAGCCAGCCCGTGCTCTACAGCCACTTCCGGGGCAAGCGCGAGATCATCGGCGCCGTCGCCCTGGAGGGCGCTGCCGAGATGGCCGTGGCGGTGCGTGCCGCGGCGGCCGCCGCCGACGGCCCGCGCGAGCGGGTCACCGCCCTCGCCCGCGCCTACCTCGACTTCGCCGAACGCAACCCCGCCGTCTACGACGCCCTGTTCCAGCTCGACGGCGGCCTGGCGTACGCGCGGGAGGACACCCCGGAGCCGCTGAAGGACGCGTTCGCGGCGCTGATGGAGACCCTGGGCGAGGTCGCGGGGGACGGCGTCCCCGCAGGGCTGTTCACCGAGGTGTTCTGGGCGTCCCTGCACGGCCTCGCGACCCTGACCCGGACGGGAAGGCTGCTGCCGCAGGACGCCGCGCGGCGGGTGGAACTGCTGGTGGACCGGCTCGCCGTGGCCTGACCCACCGTCGCGGCGGAAGCCCTAGCGGAAGGCCTGCCCGGCCTGGCCGGCGCGGAGGCCGGGCAGTGGGTTCCCGGGCCCGGCCCACTCGTCGAGGGCGACCCCGACCTGGTGGTTGTGGTGCGCGTGCCAGACGACCTCGCCGGTCACGCGCCGTCCCACGGGCGGCAGTTCCCTGCCCCTGGGCATCCGGTCGATCCTGGCCAGGCCCAGGGCGTCGGGGTGGCCGTCGAGAGCGAGGAAGACACCGAAGGCCCGACGGCCGACGACCTCACCCGCGACGGGCGTACCGACGGGCAGCCGGCGGACGGTCTCGGGCCACGCCGAGGCGACATCGGGCACGCGCCCGCCGTCCTCCCCGGGCCAGAGGTACTCGCTCACCGGCAGATCATGGCACGCGCCGCCGTTGTCAGAGGCAGGGGCGAGGATGGACGGCATGATGAAGACCGCGGCGGACTACGCATGGTTCGAGGACGACTTTCCCGACATCGCGGAGGCGTACTGCTTCACGCTGGTGCGGGGGCTGGCCCCCGCCGAGGTGGTGGCCCGGCTCGGCGGGCGGACGGAGGCGCCCCTGCGGGGCATAGCCGCGCTCACCGACGCCGCCTTCGCCCGGTACGACCAGGCCGGCGGCGACGGCGACGAACAGCTGATCGGCATGACGACCGTGGGCGAGTGGACGCTCCTGATCGAGCCGAACGGCTACCTCGGCGTCACCGGGGACCGGGCGCTGCCGGCCTCCGCCGGGACGAGCTGGATATCCCACTTCATCAACGTCAACGCCGTCGGCACGTTCCTCTGGGCCGAGGACGGGGTGCTGCGCCTGGAGTTCGACCCCATGTTCCCGCAGGACCGCAGCGGCAGCACGCCCGACGAACTCCTCGGCGTCATGGAGCGGACCGGCTTCCACCTCGACGGCGAGCCCCCGGAGACGGACCTGTCCGCGCCGGCGGCGTTCGCCCTGGCGGAGCACCTGACCGGCGTCGCCGTCACTCCGGAGCTGCTGCAGGACACGACGTTCACCTGCGCCACCGCCCGGATCCGGACCCGCTGACGCCGCCCGATCTAGCGGAGCGCCTCGCGCAGGCGTGCGGCCAGTGCGGCCGACTCCTGCGGCGACGGCGTGAGGACCCCGTTCTCCGTCATCAGCGCGTGGAACTGCTGTTCGGCGTACGGGACTCCGGGCGGCAGGGCGGCGATGTGCCAGTGGAGGTGCGCGTTGCCCTGCCGGCTGCCGAGCGAGTACAGGTAGGTGCGTTCCGGCCGGCACACGGCCTCGACGGCGAGGGCCACCTCCCGGACGAAGAGCATCAGCCGGCCGTAGGCCGCCTCGTCCAGGTCGCGCACCACGTGCTCGATGTGCGCCTTCGGGGCGACGAGGACCTTGCCCGGCAGCGTGGGCCACCGGTCCAGGAAGGCGATGTGCTCCTCGTCCTCGTGGACGGTCTCGTGCGGATAGCCGGGGTCTCCGGCGAGGAACGCGCAGACGAAACACGGGCCGCTACGGGTCCGTTCGACGTACGCTCCGAGGTCCATCGGCCGTCGTTCCATCGGTACTCCTGTCGTCGGCGGCGGTGTGCGCGCCCTGCGCCCACGCCGGGACGAGGGACGGCGGAGCGGTGGTGGAGCGGGCGCTCGGCGGCGTGAAACCTGGGTATGGCCCAGGGGTGAGCAACGTAAACCCCGGCAAGGGGTACTCCCGCGACAGCCGCTACATCACCACGCGGATCACCGCCGACGGACGCGACGGCTTCCCCGTGGAGCCCGGCCGCTACCGTCTCGTGGTGAGCCGCGCCTGCCCCTGGGCCCACCGTGCGGTGATCATCCGCCGGCTCCTCGGCCTGGAG
Organism: Streptomyces sp. NPDC000075; assembly: GCF_040301925.1. Taxonomy (NCBI): domain Bacteria; kingdom Bacillati; phylum Actinomycetota; class Actinomycetes; order Kitasatosporales; family Streptomycetaceae; genus Streptomyces; species Streptomyces sp. NPDC000075. Next base: position 96,306 of record NZ_JBEPFL010000011.1, on the reverse strand, counting down.
AAGGCCCTGCCCATGGCCGTGGCCGGGCCGACGCACGACAAGCGCAGCTGGACCTTCGACCTCGATCCGGGGGGCCGTGACCCGGTGCTGGGGATAGAACGGCTCCAGGAGGCGTTCCTCGCCCGCGACCCCGACTACGACCGGGGCATCACCGTGCCCGCGATCGTGGACGTGCCGAGCGGCAAGGTCGTCACCAACGACTACGCGCAGATCACCCTCGACATGGCGCTGGAGTGGACCGCGTACCACCGCGACGGCGCGCCCGACCTGTACCCGGCCGCGCTGCGCGCGGAGATCGACGCGGTCGGCGAGGACGTCTACCGGGACGTGAACGACGGCGTCTACCGCACCGGGTTCGCCAAGTCGCAGGAGGCGTACGAGGAGGCGTACGGGCGCCTCTTCGCCCGCCTCGACCTGCTCTCGGAGCGGCTGGAGCGCTCCCGCTACCTCGTCGGCGACACGATCACCGAGGCGGACATACGGCTGTTCACCTCGCTGGTGCGCTTCGACGCGGTCTACCACGGCCACTTCAAGTGCAACCGGCAGAAGCTGACGGAGATGCCGGTGCTGTGGGCGTACGCGCGGGACCTGTTCCAGACGCCCGGATTCGGGGACACCGTCGACTTCGGGCACATCAAGCAGCACTTCTACGTGGTCCACGGACACATCAACCCGACGGGGATCGTGCCCGCCGGCCCCGACCCGTCGGGCTGGCTGGAGCCGCACGGCCGCGAAGCCCTCGGCGGCCGCCCCTTCGGCGACGGCACGCCGCCCGGGCCCCCCTCCCCTGCGGAGACGGTCCCGCCGCTGCGGTCCGCGCCGCAGGCCTGACGCGCGCCGGGCGGGGACCGGCCGGCGCCCCGCCCCCTACCGCGTCCGGTCGCTCCGTTGTCGGAGGCCGATGGCAGGATCACGGCCATGAGCGACAGTGCGATCATCATCGTGGAACTGACCGTCCCGGCCGGGGACGCGCCCGCGCGGGCGGCGGACGTCGCCGACTGGCTGGTCGAGCGGCGGATCGTTCGGCCCAACGACCGGCCTGACCCGCTCTGGCGACCAAGTCGGTACGTCCCCGGCCCGGACGCGGCGGCGGCGGTCCGCGACCCGCGCCACGACACGGGTCCCCTCGGGGACGGAGTCGACGTCATCGGTCGACGCCAAGTCCACGGCCCCGGCGGCAACTACACCCCGCCGGCCTGTCCGAACTGCTCCGTCTCGCTCGATCCGGACACTCACTTCACGCTGGTCGAAACCTGGCTGGCGCGCACCGAACCCCACGTGACCTGCGAGAGTTGCGCCACCGCCGCACTCCTCGGCGACTGGAGCGGGCCCTGGGCCCTGCACGTCGCCAACCTCGCGGTGCGCTTCCACAACTGGCCGCCGCTCAGCGAGGCCTTCATCCTCGAACTCGGCGATCGCCTCGGTCCACGCTTGCGACTGATCCACGAACGGATCTGACTTAGGGTCTCGTCCATGACACGAACCACTCCCCCGCGCCCGCTCGACGTCGAGGCGCTCTTCCCGGAGCTGGGCGGCTTTCGGGGGACGACGACGCGGCTGCATCCGCGGCCGGGTGTGCCCGGGCCCTCGGACAGTTCCGTGGGGGGTCCTCTGCTCTGGCCCGCCGGCGAGCCGTGGCCGGTGTGCGGCGAGGCGCACGGTCGTGGGCGGGGCCGGCGCCCGGCCGACATACGCCGCTCGCGGCGGATCCTGGCAATCGCATGGGCCCGCGAGCAGGCGCCGGGCCCCACGGACGAGGAGCGCGAGCTCCTGGGCGCGTTGCGGCGGGAGCACCGGATCCCGGGGGCCGACGAGAGCGATCCGCTGCCGATGGTCGGCCTCGCCCAGCTGTACCGGCGCGACGTTCCCGACCTGCCGGCGGGGCCGGGCGACTGCGATCTGCTCCAGGTGTTCTGGTGTCCCTTCGCCGCGCACGGCCCGGGCCGGTACGACCTGGCGCTTCACCTGCGCTGGCGGCGGTCGTGGGAGGTCGGTGAGGTGCTGGCCGCGCCGCCGCAGCCGTCGGTCGTCGGGGCCGACGGTTTCCTGCCCGAGCCCTGTGTGCTGCACCCGGAGCAGGTGGTCACGTACCCCTTCGCCGGGCTGCTGCCCGAGGAACTGTGCGCGCGGATCGACGCCTGGGAGGATTCCCTCGAAGATGAGGCGGAGCCGCCCGGGTACCAGTACGACCTCTCCATCCCGCCGGGCTGGCGCGTGGGCGGCTTCGCCTCCTGGCACGCGACCGACCCGTACCCCATGGACTGCCTGACCTGCGCGGCGCCGATGGACCTGCTGCTGACCGTCGACACCACGGAATGGGACGGCGGCAGCGGCAGCTGGACACCGCTGGAGGACCGAGGCCCCTCCGGCCACGGGTGCGCCACCCCCACCGAGGTGACGGTCGGACGCTGGGGTGAGCTGAACGTGTTCGCCTGTCCCCGCGACCCCGGACATCCGCACCGCTGGAGCATCCAGTAGGCGCGGGGACTGACGGAAGTGGCGGAACACTCCAAGATCACTTCGTGATCCTTGTCCCCTGTGGGGCGACCCACCGTGTGCGTCCTGTCGCAGACTTGCAGGGCGCGGTGGCCCGGCCGGCCGGCGCCGCGCCCGCGAACCCGTCGTCGATCCAAGGACTGCCATCGTGAGCGAGCGCGTTCTCATCCCCCGTAACCGGGGCTTCCTCTTCCTCGACTCCCATCCGGCCGGCTGCGCACGGCTGGTGGCCGACATGTGGCGGGCGTGTCCCGACTCCGCCGGCGTGCCGGAGGGGGACGGGCCGGTGGCCCTGGTCATCGGCTCCTCGGCCGGGTACGGTCTGGCGGCCACCGTCGCCGGCCTCAAGCGGGCCGGGATCCGGGGCATCGCGGTCTCCTTCGAGAAGGCTCCGACGGAACGGCGTACCGCCACGGCCGGCTGGTACCGGACCGCCGCCACCGCCGACATCGCCCGTGCCGCCGGGCGGGACCTGGTCTTCCTCAACGGTGACGCGTTCTCCGACGCGATGAAGGAGCAGGTCGCCGACCTCATCGAGCGGCGTTTCGGCGGCAGGCTGGACTACCTCGTCTACTCGGTGGCCGCGCCCCGGCGCACCGACCCGGACACGGGCGCCACGTACGCCTCCGTCCTCCGGCCGATCGGCGAGGCGAACCGCACCAAGACCCTCGTCTTCGACGACCGGGGCGTTCCCGAGGTCCGCGAGGTCGAGACCGCGCCGGCCGGGGGCGATGACGTCGAGCAGACCGTGGCCGTGATGGGCGGTGCGGACTGGGAACGCTGGGTCGACCACCTGGCCGGCCGGGGGCTCCTCGGCGAGGGCTTCACCACCGTCGCGCTGTCGTACATCGGGTCGCCGCTGACGGCCGCGATCTACCGGCAGGGCACGATCGGCGCGGCCAAGGCCCACTTGGAGGCCACCGCCCGCGCCCTGGACGAGCGGCTCGGCACGACGGTGGGCGGGCGGGCCGTGACCTCCGTCAACGGCGCGGCCGTCACCCAGTCCTCCACCGCCATCCCCGGCATCGCCCTGTACACGGGCCTGCTGCGCGGGGTTCTCGGCGAAGCCCTGGTCCCGCCGGTCCACCAGCTGGCCGCCCTGTGGGACCAGCTCACCGGCGGCGCCCCGCTCGCCGTCGACGACGAGGGCCGCGTCCGCCTGGACACCTGGGAACTCACGCCCGAGGTCCAGGCGTCCGTCGCCGAACGCTGGGAGGCCGCCACGACGGACACCATCGCCGCTCTCGCCGACCTCGACTGGTTCCAGGCCGAAGTGCGGCGCCTGTACGGCTTCTCCGTCCCGGGCATCGACTACACCGCCCCGGTGGCCACCGACGTCCCCTGGCCGGCGACCGGCTCCTGACCGGGCCCGGGGGCCGGGTCACGCCGTCGGGGGGCGGTCGCGCGGGGTCTTCGTGCGGGCCGCGCCCAGGACGAAGAGGAGGACCAGGAGGGAGACCGCCATCGCCCACGCCGAGACGTGTTCGCCCAGCAGGAGGGCCGACCAGGCGAGGGTGAGCAGGGGCTGGAGGAGCTGGACCTGGCTGACGCGGGCCACGCCGCCCCGGGCCAGGCCGGTGTTCCAGGGGATGAAGGCGAGGAAGGAGCTGACCAGGGCCACGTAGAGGAAGCCGGACGCGCCCGGGAGGGTGAGGCCGTCGAGGCGCTGGTGGGTGACGATCCAGGTGACCACGCAGGTCGTCAGCGCCAGCGGCATGCCGAAGACGATGCCCCACGATATGGCCCGGATGGCGCCGTGTTCCCGCGTCAGGGCGGCGCCCTCCGCGTAGCCCAGGCTTCCGGTGACGACGGCCAGCGCGGTGAACACGTCACCCGGGGCGGGTGGTTGGAGGCCGTTGCGGGCGAGGCTGAAGCTCATCACGGCGAGCGCCCCGCCCACCGCGCAGGCCCAGAACGCGCGGGTCGGGCGTTCGTCGCCCCGGAAGGAGGCCATCACCGCCGTGGCGAGCGGCATCAGCCCGAGGATCACGGCGGCGTTGGCCGAGGAGCCGTACACGAGGGCGAAGGCGGTGAAGAGGGGGAAGCCCACCACGTTCCCGAAGACCAGGAAGCCGATCTTCTTCAGCGCGCGGGCGGGCGGCCTGGCCCCTCCGGCGCGCAGGAGGTAGCCGGCGGCCAGTGGGAAGGCGAGGACGGTACGCCCGGCCGCCACCAGGACGGGATGGAACTCCCGGACGGCGAACTTCGTCGCCGGGAGGGTGAAGCTGAAGCACAGCACGCCCAGCGCGCCGAGCAGGATGCCGAGCGTTCTCCCGTCGATCCGCCGTGGGGCCTTCCCCTTCGGTACCGCCGTTTCCACCCTGTCGCCTCCGTCGTCGCCCGCACGTGTGGCCCGGGGGCGGCGATGGTGCGATGCCCCCGGGCCGGTCGATCGGTCCTGCCGTTGTCCGGTTTTCCGGTTTTCCGGTTACCCGTCGGTCACACCGACGTGCGCCGGTAGAGCTTCCCCTCGCTCCAGACCCGGTCCACGCCGCCCCACTCGATGACGGAGGCGACGTCGGGGAAGAAGCCGCTGCCGTTGTAGTTGGCGCTGGTGTTGCACAGCACCGGGACGCCGCTCAGCCGGTGGTAGGCGCGCAGCACCTCCTCCAGCACCGGGTCGTCCTCGGTGCTGACGGTCTGCAGGCGGGCCGTGCCGTCGAGGTGGGTGATGGCGGGGACCCGGTCCAGCCATTCGGGCCGGACCCGGTGCTCGAAGAGCATGTGCGGGTCGGGCGTGCCGGGTTCGAAGACCTCGGGCGCGGCGTCGAGCAGGCACAGGGGGGCGACGGGACGGTAGTGCTCGCGGCCCTTGATCTTGTTGAGGGCCTCCTTCATGCCCGGGCTGACCGGGGCGCCGAGGATGCTGCGGCCGCCCAGGGCGCGCGGGCCGAGCTCGGCCCGTCCGTTGAGCATGACCAGCGGCTGGTCGGTGTCGTGGAGGACCGCGGCGAGCTGGGCCGGGGTGCAGTCCTCGACGGTCCAGCCGGCGGGGACGGTCTCGGTCGGACGCAGCTGCGGGCCGCTGCGTACGTGCCACTCCAGCGGGACCAGACCCTGCGTCTCGACGATCCGCGCGGCGGCGGTGCCGAGGGCGGCGCCCGAGTCGTTGGGGAAGGGCGGGACCCAGACGTCGGCGAACAGGGCGTCGGCGCGCAGGGCGCTGTTCCACTTGATGTTGAGGCCGCAGCCGCCGGAGAAGGTGAGGTTCCAGGGGCCGGCGCCCTTCCACGCCCGGATCTTCTCGTTGAGCTTCTCGATGAGGAGCTCCTGGAGGAAGACGTGGACGGAGGCCAGGACGTCCTCGTCGCTGACGCCGAGCGGTGCGACACCGCGCGAGACGGCCTCGTAGAACGGGTGGAGGTGGGTGACCGACCGCTCGAACTGGGTGCCCCAGCCGCCGATCTGCGCGCGGAAGGCGCGGGCGGTCTCCGTGGAGCCGGCGAAGTGGTTCTCGAACTCCTGGCGCAGGACGGCCTTGACCTCCGGTCGGGAGGTGCCGAGGGCGATGTAGGCCATCAGCTTGCCCGCGACCGAGAGGTCGTCGGCGGTCTCGGAGTGGGCGGTGCGCTTCCACGGGCCGAAGTGGTGGCCGGCGGTGGCGTAGGCGTGGCCGATCAGCGGGAAGACGGGGCCGCCGTTCTCCACCGTGTTGCGGGCCGGGTCGACGTAGTAGAGGCGGGGGAACATGCCGCCGTCCCAGACCAGGGCCATCGAGGGTTCGCCGCGGCCGGCGAAGGGGCTGGTGCAGTAGGCGCTGATCAGGTGGCTGGATACGTGGAAGAAGCTGCTGAAGGGCCGCTCGCGCCCGTCCAGGGTGAAGGTGCCCGTGTGGGCGGCGCGCAGGACGTTCGCCGTGCCGCCCTCGTGGTAGGGCGCGAGCAGGATCTCGGCGGCGGTCCCCCGGTCGGTGACGTCCACCCGGCCGTTGACCTGTCCGTCCCATCCGTCGATGACGAACTCGTCGACGTCATCGACCTTGACGCCGAAGTCCCCGAGTATGCGCGGGATCAGTTGCAGGTCGGTGAGGGAGCTGTAGCGCGGGTTGTTGTCGATCTTCTCGACCTCGACGCTGAACAGCAGCTTCCGGTCGTCGAAGAGGGCGACGGATCCGTCGTGCGTCAGCTTGAGTCCACAGGTCAGCATCTGGTGGTTCCTCCGGTGTCTCTGTTCGGAATCGCTTGCGTACGGGGTCAGGCGACGAGGCGGGGGACGCGGGACGTCAGCCCGGACAGCAGGTCGTTGGGGATGGTTCCGGAGCCCGCCGCGATCTCCTCGACCGGCAGGCCCTCGCCCCAGAGGACGACCCGGTCGCCGGCCCGCGCGCCGGGAAGGGCCCGCAGGTCGACCATGAACATGTCCATGCAGATCCGGCCGATGACCGGGACGGGGGTGCCCCCGATCAGGACTCTGGTGCCGGCGGGCGCGTGCCGCGGGTAGCCGTCCCCGTAGCCGGCGGCGACGACGCCGACCGGCATGTCCTCGGGGCACTCCCAGGTGGCGGCGTAGCCGATGGTGTCGCCGCGCAGGCAGGGGCGGACGCTGATGAGCTCGCTCTCCAGGGTCATGGCGGGCCGCAGGCCCAGCTCCGCCGCCGAGCGCCCCACCAGGGGGGAGGCGCCGTAGAGGGCGATGCCGCAGCGGAGCCATTCGTCCGGGAGCGTCGGTGCGGTGAAGATGCCGGCGGAGTTGGAGACGGAGTACTCGGCCCCGGCCACGGCCAGGTGCCCGAACTCCTTGTACTGCCAGCCGGTGAGCGGGCTGTCGGGGTCGTCGGCCGAGGAGAGGTGGCTGACGAGGCCCCGCAGGGTGATGTGGGGCATGGACGTCCTGATCCGCTCCACGATCCGCGCGCATTCGGCGGCGCGGAACCCGAGGCGGTTCATGCCGGTGTCGGCCTTCAGCCAGACGGTGAGCTCCGAGCGGTACGCGGCAAGCCGTTCGAGCTGCTCCGGGGAGTGCACCACCGGCCATAAGCCGAATCGTTCCAGCAGGGGTAACTCGGCCTCTTCGAAGAACCCTTCGAGGAGGAGGACGGGTTTGTGGGCCTCGACCGCGCGCAGGGCGAGGGCCTCCTCGACGGAGGAGACGGCGAAGGCGTCCGCCTCCGGGGCGGCGGCGCGGACCACGTTCTCCAGACCGTGTCCGTAGCCGTCGGCCTTCACGACGGCCACCATCCTGCGGCCGGGCTGGATCCTGCGCATCACCGCCAGGTTGTGGGCGAGGGCGGAAGCGTGGACGATCGCCTTCAGCGGTCGGGACATCCCTGGACCTCATCCTCTCGTGCCGCCGCGAGGTGCGGGCCCGAGCCCGTCACCGGGACTCCGTCAGGGCCGGCACCGGCGCGGCGAACCTCGTCATGACGTTGGGGAACGGTTTTCGGGCCGTGAGGACCTCGTAGTGGTCGCGCAGGGTGTTGCCCTCCAGCGGTACGGGCTCCGTGAACCCGGCCCGCCGCAGCGCGTGCGTCAGCTGCTCCCGGTCGAGCACGTGGGAGTGGCGGGTGAAGGAGAAGACCTCGTCGCCGATCTCCATGCGCACGTCCCAGCGGCGCAGGCCCGCCCCGGGGAGCAGGGTGATCGTCTCGGAGACCGACACCCTGCGCCCCCGCACCTCGCACGGGGTGTGGTGGATGCGCTCCTGCGGGCGCGCGGGGTCGGCGGGCACGGGTATGTCGACGTAGAGGAAGCCGCCCGGTTTGAGGGCCGCGTACATGCTGCGGAGGTGCCCGGCGACGGCGGCCGCGCCGACGGCCGGGGTGTCCTGGTCGTGGGTGTCCTCGTCGTGGGTGTCCCCGTCGTGGGTGTCCTCGTCCCACACGTCGGCGTAGACCAGGGAGTTGCCCCGGCAGATGATCAGGTCGAACACGCCGGGGAAGGTCCCGCCGAGGTCCGCCCAGTCCAGGTGGATCGGCTTGGTGTCGAGGCCGAGCTCGGCGGCGTTGGCCTCGAAGCGCTCCAGCATGGCGGCGCTGCCGTCCGCGCAGATGATGCTGTGCCCCTCGCGGATGAGGTCGAGGGTGATGAAGCCCGTGCCGACCGAGCAGTCCATGACGGTGGCGCCCGTGAAGCTCGACAGGAGCTCGTCGAGGTGCTCGGTCACCTGTTTGCGGTCGGAGCAGGCCTCGAGGTAGTACTCCATCAGTTCGGAGAAACGCATCTCCTCCCTCATGCGCCCTCCTTCGCCGTCGCCCAGACCAGCAGTTCTTCGCGGTCGATCTTGCTGTTGTGCCGCCGGTCGGCCGGCAGCGGCCCGGGGTAGAAGAGCAGGGTGGGAACGGGCAGGGAGAACCGCTCGGCGACGGGGACGACGTCCTCCTGCCTCACCTGTCCCGAGGAGGACTCGGGCAGGATCAGGAACACCCGCGAGCCGCCCTCCCGCGCGACGACCGCGCTGGCGTACACGCCCAGGTGGTGGTTGTAGACCTGTTCCTGCTGGTCGGGGTAGAGCCGCCCGAACTCCGTGTCGACGACGTGCTTCTTGCGGCACAGGAACCACACGACGGAGTCCTCGTCCAGGTAGCCGACGTCGCCCATCCGGTGCCAGAGCGAGCCGTCCTCCGTGTGGCGGAGCTTGGCGTACTCGGTGAGCGCGGGGCGCCGGAAGTACTCGGTGGTGACGCGGGGGCCGCTGACCACCAGCTCGCCGATCCGGCCCGGCGCGAGGAAGTCCGCGTCGGTGAGGTGGCGCAGTTCGGTGGCGGCGGAGTCGATGACGGCGACGCGGGTGTCGACGGCCCGGCCGAGCGGCACGCCCCGGCCCTGCTTCGTGCCGCGTTCGGTGAGGTCCGCGAGGGTCTCCGCGTCGATCAGGGTGATCGGCATGAGGGCCTCGGTGCTCGCGTAGGGCACGTACAGGCGGGCCTGCGGCATCACCCGCGCGAGGCCGGCGAGCATCTCCTGGTTCACGGCCGCTCCGGCGGTGGCGCCGACCTTGACCGGGGGCGCGGGCACGGCGGCGTCGGCGCAGTACGCGGTCAGGCGCTGCCAGAAGACGGGCGAGGCGAAGACGTAGTCGCAGCCGTAGGTGCTCATCTGCCGCACCGCGTCCGCGATCGGGAGCAGCGCGGGCTGGGTCTGTGCCAGGTCGGGGATGACGGCGCGGCGGCCCATCGCGATGGCCTTGATCCCCAGGTGGGGGAAGAAGGCGAACTCGGAGCGGACGCCGAAGCGCTCGTAGGACTGCCGCTGGACGCGCAGGTAGGAGGCCAGCTGGGAGCAGGTCCAGGGGACGCCCTTGGGCAGTCCGGTGGTGCCGCTGGTGTAGAGGAGGAGGACGGTGTCGTCGGGGTGCGCCGGCTCGGGCTCGGGCGGCTCCTCCTGCGAGGGGAGGTCGTAGCGCACGTCGAAGCGGTCCGGGGTGTGGGTCGTGTGGCCGGGTACGGGGGTGGCGCTCACCCAGAGGGCGGGGTCGAGCTCCTCGACGCAGCGGGCGAGGACCTCCCGGCTCGTGCCGGCGTCGACGAAGGCCGGGACCGCTCCGATGATGAAGCACCCGTAGACGAGGTGCGCGAACACCTCGCCCGCCGGCATGGTGACGGCCACCCGGTCACCGCGGACGATCCCCATCCGCCGCAGTCTGAGGGCCACCTGCCGGGAGTCGTCCCAGAACTGGCGGGCCGTCACGGTCCGGCCGGAGGCGCAGTCCGTCAGGACTCCGGTGTCCGTGGCGTCCTGGAGCCGGTCGATGAGCCCTTGGACCAACGGGTTTGACATGATCTCCCACTGTTCTCTGATCTCTGGATCTCTGGATCTCTGAAAGCGTGTGTGGAGGGGGGCGGCGGATCCCTGCGGTCAGAAGGGCTCGGCCGGCAGGTACTTGCCGTCGAGGGTGATGACGGCGCGCTCGCCGCCCTCGGGGTCGGCGACCTTCTTCACGTCGAGCCGGAAGTTGACGGCGGAGATGATGCCGTCGCCGAACTGCTCGTGGATCAGGGCCTTGAGGGTGGTCCCGTAGACCTGGAGCATCTCGTGGAAGCGGTAGATGGTCGGGTCGGTGGGGACACCGCCGGGGAGGGAGCCGCGCAGCGGGACGGTGCGCAGCAGCCGCGCCGCGTCCTCGTCAAGGCCGAGCAGTGCGGCGACGGCTTCGGCGGACTTCTCGGGCAGCGGGTGCTGGCCGAGGACGGCGGCGGTGGTGAAGGCCACCGAGAGGCCGGCGGCGTCGGCGATGTCCTGCCAGCTGAGGTCCCGCCGGGTCTTGGCCTCGACGGCGGTCGCGGCCAGGGCCTGGCGGGCGGTCGGGTCGAACTGGGCGTGCAGCATGGTCGGTACTTCCGTTCCCTGTGAAGGGGCCGGGTGCGGCGGGCGGCCGCCGTTCAGCGGGCGGGCCCGGCCCGGTCCTGGAGGAGCATGACGAAGCGGACCCCGGGGTGGTGGGGGGAGAGGAGGACCTGGGTGGAGACGGTCAGGTCCTGGGCGGAGACGTGCGGGAGCCGCAGCCGGAAGCGGTGTCCCTGGCGGTAGGCGAGCACCTGTGTCGGGCCGTGCCAGATGCGGCGGCACTCGGCCACCTCCAGCACCTCGTCGAGGAGCTCGTCGAGGGTCCGGTCCTCCGGCCAGTTGAGCAGCGAGAAACGGAGCTGGGCGAGGTAGTGCTCGGCATGCACATGCCAGTCGGTGAGCTGTGCGCGCGCCTCGGGCGAGGTGAGCGCCCAGCGCAGCAGGTTGGGTGCGGGGTCGCGGACGATCCAGGGGAACCAGACGGCCATGTAGGCGTTGTGGCCTATGACGTTCCACGCGTGGTCCATCAGGTAGGCCGGTGCGTGGAGCGGGCTTTCGACGAGGCGGCGGAGGCTGTCCGGCAGACCCTCGCGGCCGACGGTGTACGGACGGGTGAAGGCGGAGCCCCTGAGGGCGTGGGCGTAGAGGGTGAGACGTTCGTCGACGCCGAGGGAGAGGGCCTGCGCCAGCCGGTCGAGGACCTCCGGGGGCAGGGAGACGGTTCCGCCGGTTTCGAGGCTGCGGTACCAGCGTTCGCTGACGTCGGCCGCTTCGGCGACCTCCTTCTGCGAGAGCGCCTTCCTGCGTCCCCGGGTCAGACCGGCGGTGAGCCGCCAGGCGCGGAGCAGGGGGGCGAGCCTCTTGTGCTCCGCGGCCCTGTCCTGGGGCCCTTCGTCGTCTAAGCACCCCATGGGCTTCAAAGTCTCCCTCGGACCACAACCGACCGGTACGGCGCAAATGTGAGGCAATGGTAGCGTTTTATTCTGGTCATACCGCAGGTGCGAACAGCTTGCAGATGCTTTTCAGCCGTGGTCTCAGCCGCCGTCGCGGGAGGCGGCCCCGACCGCCGGCGCGGCTGATCCGTCCGGGGTTCCGGAGGACCCGTCACCACCGCCGGTGCGCCGGCGGCGGAAGGCGTAGCCGACGGTCAGGCCGACCGCCCAGACGGCCATCACGTACAGCGCGATCCGGGTGTCGTCGTCCCAGCCGATGAGCACCGTGATGAAGGCGAAGCACCCGAGGGCCAGCCAGTTCGTGTACGGGGCACCGGGCATGCGGTAGGGCGAACCGGCCACCCGCCCCTCGCTCACGGCCCGGCGGTAGCGCAGGTGGGTGACGAGGATGATGCTCCACACGACGATGGCCCCGCCGGTGGAGACGCTGGTGATGTAGGTGAAGGCGTGTTCCTGGTCGATCGCGTTGACGCCGACCCCCACCGCCATGACGAGCGCCGAGACGATCAGGGCCGTCCGGGGAACGCCCCGCGCGGTCAGCCGCGCCAGGGACCTGGGGCCGTCACCGTTGAGGGCCGCGGCGCGCAGCATGCGCGAAGTGGCGTACAGGCCGCCCGCGTTGCAGGAGGACAGGGCCGAGGTGAGCACCACGAAGTTGACGATGCCGGCCGCCGCGGGAATGCCGATCTTCACGAAGGCGGCGACGAACGGGCTGGTGCCCGGGCGGAACTCGGTCCAGCTGACGACGGACAGGATGACGATGAGGGCGCCCAGGTAGAACAGGGCGAAGCGGACGGGCAGGGTGTTGATGGCGCGCGGGACGTTCTTGTGCGGGTCCTTGGTCTCCCCGGCGGTCACGCCGACGAGTTCCACGCCCTGGTAGGCGAAGAGCACGATCTGCAGGGTCATCAGCGAGTCCCAGACCCCGTTGGGCGCGACGCCGCCGTCGGCCCACAGGCGGGTGACGGAAGCGGTGTCGCCGGCGTCGCTGAACCCGAGGGTCAGCACGCCCACGCCGATGAGGATCATGCCCAGGATCGCGGTGACCTTGATCATGGCGAACCAGAACTCCAGCTCACCGAAGATCTTCACCGTGATCAGGTTGGCGACGGTGAGCACGACCAGGGAGATCAGGGCCGTCTTCCACTGCTCGAAGCCCGGGGCCCAGTAGCGGACGAAGGTGCCGGCCGCGGTGATCTCGGCCATGCCGGTGGTGACCCACATGATCCAGTAGGTCCACGCGGTGGCGTACCCCCAGAACGGCCCGAGGAACTCCCTCGCGTAATCGGCGAAACTCCCGGTGGCGGGGCGGTACATCAGGAGTTCGCCGAGGGCCCGGACCACCATGAACAGGATGGCCCCGGCGACGGCGTACCACAGGATGAGGCTGGGGCCCGCCTGGGAGATTCCGGTCCCCGCGCCGAGGAACAGCCCCGTCCCGATGGTCCCGCCGATGGCGATCATCTGGGCCTGCCGGGTGCCGAGCCCCCGGTGGTACCCGCTTTCCGTCTCTTCGGGCTGCGGAACGGTCATGCCGATAAGTCCTTATCAAAAAAATCCATTGTTCCCCCGTGAATAAATCGGGCGGTGACCTCAAGGATGCTGCCAATGATCTTAAGCAGCCGTCAAGCGGCAATCATTTGCCGGTCGACCGGCAAATGATTGCCGGTTCGGCGTCCCGCGCCCGCCGACCTGGCCCGCAAAAAATACGGGTCGTTCGGAATCGCACGTTTCCAGCCACTGCGACCGGCCTTGACACCTCTTGAATGACGATGGCATCATCCACGGATTGTGAATTGAAGTGAGCTGCTACCCCGCCGGCCATTTGCTCGGGGAAGGGACACGTTCAGTTGAATGAATCAGGCGAGAACGCCGAATTAATCAGTCAGGAACAGATCGGCGACGATCTGAACGGATGGCGTCGTGATGCTTTCGAGGACATAGCATCCCGTCTCACGGACCCCGGTTTCCCCTGCGTTTTCTCGAGGAACGCCTTCCGCAAAAAACTCGTGAAGTTCATCTTCGTGGAAGGGTCCGGGAGGAAGGGGATCCGGCACCTGGGTGCCGGTCTGAAGGACTACGTCGAGCTGTCGAGGGACTGGGACGGCGCGCTGGACACCGCGTATCCGCTGGTCGTCGTGTTTTCAGCGGACTCCGTCACGGCGGACTCCGTCGAGCGGTACCACGCGTTCGGCTGGTGGGTCCTCCAGGAGCTGCACGCGATCGATCCCACGCCGTGGCCCGAAGGCGTCGACAAGGACCCGCAGTCCGAAGCATGGTCCATGTGTTTCCATGGAATGCCGCTGTTCATCAACATGAGCAGCCCCGCCCACCAGGTGCGCCGCAGCCGCAACCTCGGCCGGCACTTCGCCCTCGTGATCAATCCGCGCGAGCGGTTCGACGTGTTCGCGGGAGATACGCCGAGCGGCCGAAAAGTGCGCTCCAATATCCGCGGCCGCATCGCCCGCTACGACGGCACCCCGCACGCCCAGCAGCTCGGTTCCTACGGAACCGGCGCCCTCGAATGGATGCAGTACGGCCTCGTGGAGGAGAACCGGGAGAGGGCGGACGTGTGCCCCTTCGCCTTCCGCGGAGCATAAGCCGGCGACTCCGGCCGCATTTTTCACGGTGCACCCCGCAGACGTGGTGCACCCTCACGAAAGCAGGATTTCAGCCGATGATTGATCTGATCGTCTCCCAGGGCCGGGTGGCCGACCGGGCGGCCTGGATGATCGAGGGCGCGGCGCGCACCGCGCGGGCGCTGGAGGAGCGGTACGGGCTCAAGGGCCACTACGTCGGGCAGCCGGCGCCGCACGCGGACGACGACTGGAGCGTCGCCCTCCCCCAGGCCCGCGAGACCCTGGTCGCGGTGCGGGAGGCCGCTACCGAGAGCATCAGGAGCGACAACCTCACCGTCCTCATCAACAACACCTGCTCGGTCAGCCTCGCCACCCTGCCCGTCGTGGCGCGCGAGCACCCCGACGCCGTGGTGCTCTACATCGACGGACACGGCGACTTCAACACCCCGGCGACCACCGACACCGGATACCTGGGCGGCATGGTCCTCTCCGGCGCCTGCGGACTGTGGGACAGCGGCCACGGCGCGGGCCTGCGCCCCGAGCAGGCGGTCCTCGTCGGCTCGCGCGACATCGACGCACGCGAGCGCGAGCTCATCCGGGAGGCCGGGGTACGCGTCATCCCCCCGGCTGAGGCCACGGCGCAGGCCGTCCTGGACGCGGTCAAGGACGCGCCCGTGTGGATCCACATCGACTGGGACGTGCTCGAACCGGGTTCCATACCGGCCGACTACACCGTTCCGGACGGGATGTTCCCGGCCCAGATCCGGGCCATCTTCGAGGCGATCCCGGCGGAGCGGCTCATCGGCGTCGAGCTGGCGGAGCTCAACGCCCCCGCCGACAGCGAGCGGGCGGGGGAGGCCGTCGCCGTCATCCTCGACATGGTCGCCCCGGCCTTCGACGCCGCCGCGGCGCGCCCCTGACGTCCCCGAAGGCCACGAGGGCCACGACGGCCCGCCGACGACCGACCGCCTGAACCTGACAACGGGTGTGATACGCATGAGTACGCCGACCACGCTTCCCTTCACCAAGATGCACGGAGCCGGCAACGACTTCGTGGTGCTGGACCTGCGTGAAGGGCCGGACCCCTCCCCGGAGCTGTGCCGCGCACTGGCCGACCGCCACAAGGGCGCCGGCTGCGACCTCATCCTCGGCATCAGGCGACCGCGCAGCGCGCGGGCCGTCGTGGCCTTCGACATCTGGACGGCGGACGGGTCGCGTTCGCCGCAGTGCGGCAACGGCGCGCGGTGCGTCGCCGCCTGGGCGGTCCGCGCGGGCCTGGCACGGGGCCCGCGGTTCGCGCTCGACAGCCCGAGCGGGACGCACGCGGTGGACGTCCTCGGACCGGACACCTTCCGCGTCGCCCTGGCGGTACCGGAGTTCGCACCCGAGAGCATCCCCCTGTTCGGCCAGGGCGGCGACGAACAGGACCTGTACGAGGCCGAGCTGGGCGACGGGACGCGGGTGCGGTTCGCCGCCGTCTCCATGGGCAACCCGCACGCGGTGATCGAGGTCGACGACACGGCCACCGCCCCCGTCGCCCGGGTCGGCCGGGCCGTCCAGGAGTCCGGGCTCTTCCTCCCCACGGTCAACGTGGGCTTCGCCCGGGTGGAATCCCGCGACCGCGTGCACCTGCGGGTCCACGAGTACGGCGCGGGCGAGACCCTCGCCTGCGGCAGCGGGGCCTGCGCCGCGGCCGCCGTGCTGATGCGGCGCGGCCGCGTCGACCGAAACGTCTCCGTCGTCCTGCCCGGCGGGGAGCTCCGCATCAGCTGGCCCGACGACGCCGCGGACGTCCTCATGACCGGGCCGGCCGCATTCGTCTACGAAGGAACCTTCCTCCATGCCTCTGTTTAACAGCATCCTCGACACCATCGGCCGGACCCCCATCGTCCGGCTCCAGCGGATGGCGCCCGAGCACACCAGCATCTACGTGAAGGTGGAGTCCTTCAACCCCGGGGGCTCCGTCAAGGACCGCCTGGCGCTCTCCGTCGTCCTGGACGCCGAGGCCAAGGGGCTGCTCAAGCCGGGCGACACGATCGTCGAGTGCACCTCCGGGAACGTGGGCATCGCCCTGGCGATGGTGGCCGCCGCGCGCGGCTACCGGTTCGTGGCCGTCATGGGCGACACGTACTCGGTCGAGCGGCGCAAGCTGATCCGCGCCTACGGGGGCAGGCTCGTCCTCTTCCCCGGCCATCTGGGGAGCAAGGGCGGCAACCTCATCGCGGACGAGCTGGCGGAGAAGCACGGCTGGTTCCGCGCCCGGCAGTTCGACAACCCCGCGAACCCCTCCTACCACCGCGAGACGACGGCCTCGGAGATCCTCGCCGACTTCGCGGGCCGCCGCCTGGACTACTTCGTCACCGGATTCGGCACCACGGGCACCCTGACCGGTGTCGGCCAGATGCTGCGGGTCGCCCGTCCCGAGGTGCGCGTCGTCGCCCTCGAACCGAGCAACGCCGCCATGCTCGCCCGCGGGGAGTGGAACCCGCACCAGATCCAGGGCCTGGCGCCCAACTTCGTCCCCGGCGTCCTCGACCGGAGCGTCATCGACGACCTGGTCACCATGGACGAGGTGACCGCGCGCGACACCTCCCGCCGGCTGGCCGCCGAGGAGGGCATCTTCGCGGGCATCTCGGCCGGTGCCACCGTGGCGACGGCGCTGTCCATCGCCGAGCGGGCTCCCGAGGGAACGGTTCTGCTCGCGATGCTGCCGGACACCGGTGAGCGCTACCTGTCGACCTTCCTCTTCGACGGGGTCGACGAGGGCTCGGACGACGCCTGGCTGGCCTCGCTGGACGCCGGCTCCGGCTCCGGCTCCGGCTCCGGCTCCGGTAACTAGGGCGACGGGAGCAGGCGCATGAGGGAATTCATACCCCCGACCTCCCGCTTCATCGAACTGCCGGACGGCTTTCCGATGCGGCGCGGCGGCGCTCTGTACGGCGCGCGCATCGCCTACGAGACGTTCGGGAGCCTGAACGCGGCACGGGACAACGCCGTTCTCGTGCTCACGGGCCTCTCACCGGACGCGCACGCGGCGTCCCGGCCGGACGACCCCACCCCGGGCTGGTGGGAGGCCATGGTGGGGCCCGGCAAGCCCCTCGACACCGATCTCTGGCACGTGATCTGCGTCAACTCCCTGGGCAGCTGCAAGGGTTCCACCGGCCCGGCCTCCATCGACCCGCGCACGGGTGAGCCCTACCGGCTCTCCTTCCCGGACCTGTCGATCGAGGACATCGCCGACGCCGCGGCCCACGCCGTACGGGTGCTCGGCATCAGCCGCCTGGCCTGCGTGGTGGGCGCGTCCATGGGCGCGATGAGCGCGCTGGCCCTGCTCGCCCGGCATCCGGATCTGGCCCGTACGCACATCAGCCTGTCCGGGGCCGTGCACGCGCTGCCCTTCTCCATCGCGGTCCGCTCCCTCCAGCGGGAGGCGATCCGGTCCGACCCCGGCTGGCTCCAGGGCCACTACGACGAGGAGGACGGCCCCCGGCGGGGCATGCTCACCGCCCGCAAGCTGGGGATGATGACCTACCGTTCGGCGCAGGAGTGGGACTGCCGGTTCGGCCGGAGCCGGATCGGCGGGCGGCACCGGGCGGACCAGGAGCGGTTCGGGCCGGAGTTCGAGGTCGAGAGCTATCTGGACTTCCACGCCCAGCGGTTCGCGGACCGCTTCGACCCGAACAGCTACCTCTACCTGAGCCACGCCATGGACCAGTTCGACCTCGGTGACGGCGGTGGCGGCGGCGCCGCCGGGGCGCTGTCGCGGATGCGGGTCGAGCGGGCGCTGGTGATGGGGGCCCGGTCCGACATCCTCTTCCCGCTGTCGCAGCAGCAGGAGATCGCCGAGGGGCTGTCGGCGGGCGGCACCGAGGTCGGATTCCTGCCGGTGGACACCCCGGCCGGCCATGACGCCTTCCTGGTGGACATCGAGCGCTTCGGTCCGCCGGTGGCGAAGTTCCTGGCGATCGTCGCCTGACGGGGCGCGGCCCGCCCCCCGCACATCCGCGCACCGCACGCGCGCTCCACGCGCACTTCACGATATGGAGAGTCCCCCTTGTCCGGGCAGTCCCCGAAGAAGATAGCCCTCGTCACCGGTGCCAACCGCGGCATGGGCCGTGACATCGCACGCCAGCTCGCCGAGAAGGGCGTCCACGTGCTCCTCAGCGGCCGCGACGGCGCCGCCGTCGCCGGAGCGGCGGCGGAGCTGCGCGCCACCGGCCTGGACGTCGAACCCCTGGTGCTCGACATCACCCGCACCGACGGCATCGCCGCGGCCGCCGCCCGGATCGAGGCCGAGCACGGCCGCCTCGACATCCTCGTCAACAACGCCGGGATCCGCATCGAGGAGTACGGCAGGCAGCCGTCCCAGCAGCCGATGGGCCAGTGGCGCGAAACCTTCGACACCAACCTCTTCGGTGTCGTCGAGACGACCGTCGCCCTGCTGCCGCTGCTGCGGAAGTCGCCGGCCGGCCGCATCGTCAACGTCTCCAGCCTGCTGGGCTCCCTGGCCACGCACAGCGACCCGGAGTCCTACGCGTACAGCCCCATGTTCAAGTCGCTGCCCGCGTACAGCGCCTCCAAGAGCGCGCTGAACTCCTGGACGGTGCACCTCGCCTACGAGCTGCGCGAGACGCCGATCAAGGTGAACGCCGTCCATCCCGGATACACCAAGACCGACATGAACGAGGGCGCGGGCGACCTCGAGATCCCCGAGGGCGCGTCCACCGCCGTCACGATGGCCCTGCTCGACGACGACGGCCCCACGGGCGGCTACGTGCACCGGGGAGACCTCGTCCCCTGGTAGGCAGCCGCCACCGCACCGCACCGCCCCCGCCGACCGACCCCTCAGCCACCTCCCAGCATTGGATCCGCTCATGGGCATCCTCGCCTTGGTCACCGACGCCGTCAGCCTCCCCATCGACTACGACATGCCCCCGCTGCTGGAGGCGTGCAGGACGGTGGGCATCACCGCCGAGGTGTGCGACTGGGAGGACGAGACCGTCGACTGGTCGCGTTTCGAAGCCGTCGTCTTCCGCTCCCCCTGGACCTGGGCGGAGCGGCAGGCCGAGTTCCTGGCCTTCTGCGAGCGCGTCTCGCACGTGACACGGCTCATCACCCCGATGCCGCTGGTCCGGTGGGCCCTCGACAAGCGCTATCTGGCCGACCTCGCCGCGCACGGGGTCCCGGTCATCCCGACCACGGTCATCGCGCCCGGGTCGGACGCCCCGGCGGCGGTGCGGGACTTCCTCGCCGCCCGCCCCGAAACCCCCGAGTTCGTCGTCAAGCCGACCGACGGCTGCTACTCCAAGGACGTCCAGCGGTACGCGAGGTCGCTGGAGGAGCCGGCGTCCCGGCACGTCGCGCGGCTCCTCGCCAACGGCAGCCACGTCATACTCCAGCCCTACGTGGAGTCCGTCGACCGGCAGGGCGAGACCGACCTGACCTTCTTCGACGGCGTCTACAGCCACGCCATCCACAAGGGCGCGATGCTCATGCAGGACGGCACGGTGCACGTCCCCACGCTCGACTTCCGCCAGGCCCGGGACGCCGACGAGGACCAGCGCGCCGTCGCGGCGGCCGCGCTGGCCGCCTCGGTGGCGCACCTGGGCCTGGACCTGCCGCTGGTCTGCGGGCGGGTCGACCTGGTCCGCGACGCCGACGGCAGCCCGATGGTGCTGGAGATGGAGCTCTGCGAGCCCTCCCTCAACCTCACCTTCAGCGAGGACGGGGCCCTGCGCTTCGCCCAGGCCCTGGCCGAGCGGCTCAAGCCGTAGCGGCCCGCGCGGCCCGTCCGGCCGCAGCGTGCTTCTGCATGCATCTGCGTGCATCTGCGTGCATCTGCGTGGCAACCCCCCATGGAGAGAAGATGCGGTTCCTCGTACTCAACCGAACCCCGGTCGCCCAGTACCGCTACCCCGAGTTCCTGGGCGAGGGGCACGACGTCGTCCTCATCACCGACGCGGCGGCCGTGCCGGCCGACCCGGACGAGCGGACCGCCGCGCTCGACGGGTACGCCCACGTCGAGGTCGTGGAGGAGTTCCACGCCAACCCGGCCGTGGAGCTCCTGGCCCTGCGCCTGCACGAGAAGTGGGCCTTCGAACGGCTGCTGGCCCTCTCGGAGTCCGACCTGTCGCGCGGCGCGCGGCTGCGGGCCGCCATGGGGGTCCCGGGGCACAGCGCGGCGGGCGTGGACGCGTTCCGCGACAAGTACGCCATGAAGTCGGCGCTCTGGGAGGCGGGCGTCCCCCTGCTCCCCTTCGCCGCGGTCCGCCACGCCACGGATCTGGCCGATTTCATCGCCGGGCACGGGTATCCGGTCGTGGTGAAACCGCGCCGGGGCGGCGGGCCGGAGGACGTCGAGGTGCTCCACGCGCCGGACGACCTCCCGGCGTTCCTCGCACGCCATCCCGAGACGGGCACGGACGACGGCGCCCACCTGCTGGCCGAGACCGCTCTGGAGCACGAGGCGTTCCACGTCGACGGGGTCCTCGTGAACGGCGAGATCCGGCTGGTGCGGTCCTGCGCCGCGCCCGGTGGCGGCGCCGGCGCCGGCACCCGCCGCGGACTCCCGGCCGTCGGTGCTCCACCGGAGCCCCCGGAGCCGCCCGAGCCGCACGACCTGCTGGCCGCCGCGCTGTGCGCGCTGGCCGTCGCGGCGCTGCGGGCCCTGCCCGCGCCCCGGGACTGCCTCTTCCACGCGGACGTGTCGCGCGGCCGGGACGGTGCCCTGGTCCTCGACGGGATCTCCGTCGGCGCCCGCGACGGCGCGGCCGAGGGGGTTCCGGTGCCCGCTACGGGCCCGCGGCTCGCCGAACTGCACCTGCGTTCCCTCACGGGCAACTCCCCCGCGCCGCTCCCCGCGTACCCCCCGCGAACAGCCGGTCCGGCCCTGCTGCCGTCGCGTCCGTACTGGTGAGTTTCGGCCGGACGTCATGTGCGGGAGGGTACGGAAGAGGACACAATACGGGCATGCGAATCGTGATCTTGTGTGGTGGAGAAAGCCCCGAACGAGACGTCTCCCTGGCCTCGGGCAGCTCGGTGGCCCGCGCGCTGCTGGAGCGTGGACACGAGGTGCTGCTGGTCGATCCGGCGGCCGGGGAGCCCGTACTGGCGGGGCCCCTGCACCCGGGCGACGTGGTGGACGGGTTCGAGGTCGGCAAGGAGCCGCCGGCCGGCCACGAACGGCACGGGCTGCGGCAGCGGATGGCGGCCAACTTCGACGGCGGGGCCCTGCCGGCGCTCCTGCGCGACGCGGACCTGGTCTTCACCGCCCTCCACGGCGGCTGGGGCGAGGACGGCTGGGTGCAGGAGCGGCTGGAGGCGGCGGGCGTCCGCTTCACCGGCGCCGACAGCACGGCCTGCGCGGCGGCCTGGCACAAGGAGCGGGCCCAGGCCGTACTGGCGGCGGCGGGGGTGCCCGTCACCGAGCGCGCGCTGTGGCCGGCCGCCGCGGACGAGGTCCCGCAGGAGGTGCGGCGGCTGGTCGCGGCCGGACCGGTGGTGGCCAAGCCCGTCGCGGACGGATCGAGCGTGTCGGTGCACCGGGCCGACTCCCTCGCCGAACTGGAGCGCCTCGCACCGCAGATGCGGGCCGACGGCGGCGATCTGCTGGTGGAGCCGTTCCTGTCGGGACGGGAGTTCACCGTGGGGGTGGTGGGCGGCCAGGTGCTCCCCGTGATCGAGATCGAGCTGAGTACGCCGCTGTTCGACTACGCGGCCAAGTACCAGCCGGGCGCGGTCAGCGAGGTGTGCCCGGCCCGGATCCCCGAGGAGTTCGCCTCCCGTCTCCAGCAGCTCGCCCTGCGCGCGCACGAGGCCCTGGGCTTCGGCCCGCACACCTACTCGCGCGCCGACTTCCGCTGTGACGCGGCGGGCGAGCCCATGTGCCTGGAGGTCAACGCCCTCCCCGGCCTGACCGCCACCAGCCTGCTGCCGCTCGGGGCCTCCGGCGCCGGCTGGACCTACGCCGACCTGGCCGAGCGCATCGTGTCCCTCGCCACCCGCTGACCCACCGATCCGCTCTCAACCGATGTGGGAATCATGGATGCACAGCACAGCACGCTCACACTGACGCGAATATCGCCGTTATCGAACGGGACGTTCCTCGCCGCCCTCGGCGTCGCGACGTTCTCCTTCAGCTTCCCGGGCACGGTGTGGGCGCTCGACGGGTTCGGCCCGTGGAGCGCCGCGGGAGTCCGCGGGGTCCTGGCCGCCCTGATCGCGGCGGCGGCCCTGTTGTGGACCCGGGCACCGGCCCCGGCGCGCGCCGACTGGCCCGCGCTGCTGGTCGTCGCCGCCGGGTGCGGCATCGGGTTCCCGCTGCTCACCACCCTCGCCCTGCAGACGTCGTCCACGGCCCACTCGGCCGTCGTGATCGGCCTGCTGCCGATGGCCACGGCGACGATCGCCGCCCTGCGCACCCGGCGCTCCCCCTCGGCCGTGTTCTGGGCGGCGGCCGGGACCGGCGCCCTCGCCGTGATCGTCTTCACCCTGTCCCAGAACCGGGGGCGCCCGACGGTCGCGGACCTCTACCTCTTCGCCGCCCTCCTGATCTGCGCCGCCGGCTACGCCGAAGGGGGGCGGGTCTCCGCGCACATGCCGGGCTGGCGCGTGATCGCCTGGGGGGTGGTGCTCGCCGCCCCGGTGAACCTGGCGGTGTCCGCGTGGGCGCTCCCGCACGAGCCCGTGCACCTCACGACGAAGGCCGTGGTGGGCATGGCGTACATCGCCGCGGTCTCGCAGTTCGGCTCGTTCGTCCTCTGGTACCAGGGCATGGGCCGCATCGGGGTGCCCCGGGCCAGCCAGCTCCAGCTGGCGCAGCCGCTGCTGACGCTCGTCTGGGCCGTCCTCCTGCTCGGCGAACACCTCACGCCGGCCGCACCGGTGACGGCCGTCGTCGTCCTCGCCTGCATCGTGGTCACGCAGCGGGCGCGGTCGTCGTGACGGACTACGCGGGTGGTGCGCCGACCGGTGCGTCCCCGCCCCAGACGATCTCGAAGTACCTGACGCGCTCGTCCTGTCCGGCCGGCCGCATACCGGCGGCCGTCATGACGCGGTGGGACGCGAGGTTGTCGTGGTCGGCGTCGCCCCGGACGCGGGTGGCGCCGTGCGCGCGGGCGAAGCCCAGCAGTGCGCGCAGGGCCTCGGAGGCGTAGCCGCTGCCCCGCGCCGAGGGGACGAGGCCGTAGCCGACGGTGACGCAGCCGTTCTCGTCCGCCGCTCCGTGGAAGCCCGCGCCACCGATCGCGCGGCCGTCCTCGCGCAGGCGGATCTCGAAGTCGCCGAACGGGTGGGGGTCACCGGTCTCCGCGCAGACGTCCAGGTAGCGCCGGGCGGCGAGCACGTCCCCGTCGGTGGGGTACCCGGCCGCCCACCGGTCAGCGGCGTCCGGCACACCCGCCACGACGCGTTCGGCCTCGCCGGCGGTCAGCGGGTGCAGTACGAGCCGTGCGGTCACGAGATCCCCCATGACAGGGAGGACTATCACGCGTGCGGACCGGCCGCACGGGTATTTCGACCGGCCGGCGGGCCGTGGGCGTCGCCGAGGAGGACGGCGCGCCGGGTGCGGAGCCAGGACCGCTCGGCCCGCATCTCGGCCGCGTCGCCACGCGCGAGGAACGCCGCCCACGGCTCCTCCCCCTGCCCGCCGAGCCGTTCGATGCGCTCCGCCTCCCGGGCCTGGAGCCCGTCGAGCGCGTCCAGGACGTCCGCCGGGCTCGCTCCGTAGGCGCCGCACAGGGAGTCGAGACGGCTGCGCAGGACAGCGTCCCCGGAGACCTCCAAGGCCCTGCGCTGCTGCTGCGGCGGGCGCAACGGGACGGCGTACCAGGCCAGCTGGGCGAGGTCGTCGAGGGCGTGGCCGGGGGCGGCGAAGTCCCAGTCGATGAAGCCGGCGAGGCGGTCGCCGTTCCAGATGGAGTTCCAGGGGCCGAGGTCGCCGTGCCGGATGATCATGCCGGGCGCCCACGGCTCCTCCCGGCCGCGCCAGTGGGCGCCGGCCGGGGGCCGGAAGTCGCGGACCGCCGCGTGGTACTCGCGCAGCCATGTCCCGAGCTCCCCGATTCCGGTGGTCGAGCGCAGGACGGCTGGCCAGGGGCTGAAGGCCGGCTCCCCGTGCAGTAGCGACACGACCTCGTCGCCCCCGTCGGTACCGAGTGCGCGCGGGGCTCGGGTGAAACCGGCCGACTCCAGGTGGACGAGCAGGGCGTGCACGGCGGGGGTCCACACCCCGCCCGGCCGCCGAATCGTTTCGCCGACCCGCCGCACGGTCGTCACACTGCCCTGGTCGGTGGCACCGTCCTCGATCACCGGGCCAGCTTAGCCGTGCGGGCCGGACCGGACGGGCGGCAGGCAGGGCCGCGGGACCGGGACGGGCGGCGGGCCAGCAAGTGTGCGTCGAGGAAGCCGCGTGCGGAGGCCGGGTCGTGGAGCAGGCGGGCGAACGGGGTGAGGCCGGCCGCCGTGAGCAGTTCGGCGTAGCGGTCCGGCGGCCAGCTGTAGGCGGGCGTCACCTTGTGGTCGAAGCGGACCGGGTCCGGGCCGTCGGTCCCGAAGAACGACACCAGGAGCAGGCCCCCGGGGGCCAGGACGCGGGCCTGTTCGGCGAGGAGCGCGGGCAGTTCACCGGGCGGGGTGTGGATGGTCGAGTAGTGGGCCAGCACCCCGCCGAGCGCCCCGTCCCCGAGGGGCAGCTCCTCCATCCGGGCCTCGTCGAACCGCAGTTCCGGATGGGCCCGCCGGGCGTGGGCGACCATGCCCGGGGAGAGGTCGAGCCCGAAGGCGTCCAGGCCCAGGTCGTGCAGCATGGCCGTGAGATGCCCGGGCCCGCAACCCACGTCGGCCACACGCGTGTTCCCCGCCGCGCGCACCAGCTCGGCGAAGGTGCGGATCATGTTCCGCGCGAAGGGCTGCGCCTCCAGCCGCCGATCGGCGAACATCGACGCGTACAGCTCGACGACCCCGTCGTAGGCGGCCCTGGTCTCGTTCCGGTGTTCCCCCACGCGGCGTCCGTCAGAGGACCTTGCGCAGGATGACGACCCAGTCGTCGCTCCCGGGCCCGTCCACGCGGTCAAGGGTCCAGGTCTCGTCGCGCACCGGAAAGACGTCCCCGACGCCCAGCGTGTACTTCTGCTCCCCGTCGGCAGCGACGGCGAGGCGGACGGTGAGAGGCTCACCGGGCGGGGCATAGACGTGAATCACCGCGAACCGGGCGTCGTCCGACTCTCCGGCCGTTCCGTGCCAGAGCCTCACTTCGTTGATCATTTCTCTTATCCTATCCGAGCCGCCCCGGACTTCCCCAGGGGCCTCTTCCGTACCACCACCCACAAGACACGGCGCGGCGAACCACGGTTCGGGCGGGGGTGGTTCTAGCTTCTGTACATGGCTGACATGTTCGAGCACGCCCCGCAGGTATGGACCGCCGCGCGGCTGCGTGAAGCTCTCGCGGATCTGCCCGACGAGACACCGATCCACGTCGGGGTCGCTGACGGGCCGGGTGACTTCGACGGGTACGGGGAGTACGTCCTGGTGGACGCCGAGCCCGTCGAGGTGGATAGCGACGCCGACGGCGTCGACGGGCCGCCCCACGTCCAGTTCACGTTGTTCGCGGACGCCCGGGCGGGCGCCTACCACCTCGACGTCGACTGACGACGCCGGGGACCGTGACACGTCTGTGACGGGAACTGTGGCGTGCGCCACGGCCCGGTCCCGACGCCCTTGATGGGGTGGGCCCATGCGTCCACCCCAGCGCCTCCTGCCGGCCCTCACCGTCCTCCTCCTGCTCGCGGGATGCGGTGCCCCGGCGTCCGCACCCGCCGCGCCGCCCGCCGACGGGGTCCGGATCACCTCGGTGACCGTCCCCTCCGGCTCCGGTGGACCGGGCGGCCGCGCCGATCCGATGCCGGCCGGCGACTCCGGGATATCGGCCGCCTACGAGGTCACCAACGGCGGCACCGGGGCGTTGGCGTACACGATCCTGTTCGACTTCACCACCGACGCCGGCGAGGTGATGGGCAACACCACCGCGACCCTACGCGCGGTCGGCCCCGGCGCCACCGTGCGCGGCACGGTCCGGCTGGGGGCGCCCGGCCCGGGGTCGTCGCGGGTGACCCGCGTCAAGGTCTCCCGGGTGACCAAGGTGCCCGCCGCCGAGGCACCGCCCGAGGCGGGCGCGTGCCCGCCCTCCGGCGTCCGCGTCACCGCCGACGACGGCGACGCCGCGATGGGGCTGCGCGTGGTCGGACTCCGTCTGGAGAACTGCGGGAAGACCGACTACGCACTCGACGGCTACCCGCAGCTGGAACTCCTGGACGGCGACCTGTCACCCGTGCGGGGGATCCGCATCGTGCGGGGCAGCGGCGGCATCACGACCGGCACCGGATTCGACGACCCGGCCCGGCCCCTGGTCCTGAAGCCGGGCGAGAGCGCCCTCTCCGGCCTCATGTGGCGCAACACCACGGAATCCGGGGACCCGGTCAACGTCCCGCACGTCCGGGTGCGGGCGAAGGAGGGCGCCGACCCGGTGACCGTGACACCGCACCTCGACCTCGGCACCACCGGCCTCCTGGCCGTCCGCGCCTGGACGCGCCCGACCAGGTAGGGCCTGGCTATCCGCTCCCCATCAGTGCCCTGTGGGCGGTGCCGAGGCCGTGGCGCGCCGGGGTGTGGCGCACCCGGGCCCGGGCCGGGAGGGCGATCGCCGTGAGCAGCATGCCCCGGCGGGCCATCCAGCGGCCGCTGAACCCGGTCAGCCGGACGCCGTCGGCCAGGGGGCCGGGCACCAGCAGGCGGGCGTGGAAGGTGCCCCGGTCCGGGTCCACGGTGACCAGTGCGTCCTCGAAGTCGAGCCAGGTGCCCGTGATCGGGAACCACGCCTTGTAGACGCTCTCCTTCGCGCTGAAGAGCAGCCGGTCCCAGCAGACGTCCGGCCTCAGGACCTGCCGGCGGGACAGCCAGCGCCGTTCCTCGGGCAGCGTGACGAGGGCCAGCGTTCCGGCCGAGGGAAGGGGCTCGTTGGGTTCCGCGTCGATGCCGATCGACACCGTGTCGTGCCTGCGGGCCACGGCGGCCGCCTGGTAGCCGGTGGAGTGGGTCATGCTGCCGACGATCCCGTCGGGCCAGCGGGGCGCGCCCCGGCGGTCCGGCAGGATGGGGGCGGGCGGGACCCCGAGTGCGGCAAGGGCCCGGCGGGCGCAGCCCCGTACGGTGGTGAACTCGCGGCGGCGCTGCTCCACGCTGGCGGCGACGAGCTCCCGTTCCTCCGCGTACAGCTCCGACTCGGGCAGGTGGCCGAAGGATTCCCGGGTGGCGACGGCGGCCGGCAGCAGTTCCTCGATCATGTGATGTCCGTGGGTGTCCGGTGGGCCACGCGTGCCCGCCGTCAGCCGGCCACGGGCAGGGTGCCCAGGCGTTCCCTGACCGCTTCCTCCACCGCAGCCCGTTCCGGGACCAGGTAGAAGTGGCCGCCGGGCAGGATCCGCAGGTCGAATCCGGCGGTGGTGTGGTCGGCCCAGCCTCGTACGTCGTCGATGGCGACACGGGGGTCGCTGTCTCCCACGAGGGCCAGGACGGGGCAGGTCAGGCGGGCGGGGGTGGCCCGCAGATACGTTTCCACGGCCTGGTAGTCACCGCGGACGGCGGGCAGGATCATGCGGATGATCTCCTCGTCCCCCAGCAGCCCGGCATCGGTGCCGCTGAGTTCGCGCAGTTCCGCCACGACGCCGTCGTCCGACCGGTTGCGGATGTCGTCCGGGCGGTGGAGGTGGGGGGCGCGGCGGCCGGAGACGATGAGGGCGGAAACGGGGGTGCCGGCGGCCTGGAGGCGGTCCGCGACCTCGAACGCGACGAGCGATCCCATGCTGTGCCCGAACAGGGCCAGGGGCCGGCCGTCGGCCCCGGCCGCCAGCCGGTCCGCGACGTGGTCGGCGAGGACGGTGATGTCGGTGACGACCGGCTCCGAGCGCCGGTCCTGGCGGCCGGGGTACTGGACCGCCAGGACGTCGGCGTCGGGGGACAGGGCGTGCGCCATGGGGAAGTAGAAGCTGGCCGACCCGCCGGCGTGCGGGAAGCAGGCCAGCCGTACGGGGGCACCGGGCGTCGGATGGAAGTTCCTGAGCCAGAGGTCCTCAGGGAAGGAGGAGTCGGTCATGGGAGAGGGGCCTTTCGTCAGGCTGCCGGACGGCGCCCGGGCCGGTGTCAGCCGGACACCCGGACCGGCAGCCGGCGGGGGCAGATGATCTGCATCGGGTTCTCGAACTCGACGCCGGCCGCGTGGTCCACGGCGATGTGCTCGAAGCGGTCGAACAGCGCGTTGAGCGCGATGCCGACCTCCAGGCGGGCCAGCGGGGCGCCCAGGCAGAAGTGGATGCCCTGTCCGAAGGCGATGTGGCCGCCCGTGTCGCGGTGGATGTCGAACCGGTCGGGGTCCGTGAACCGTTCCGTGTCCCGGTTGGCCGCTCCGATCCACAGGGTGACCAGCTCGTCCTTACCGATCCGCTGCCCGCGGATCTCGGTCTCGGCCGTGGTCACCCGCGCCATCCGGGAGAAGGGCGGGTACAGCCGCATCAGCTCTTCGACGGCGCCGGGCACGAGGCTCCGGTCCGCCCGCACGGCGGCCAGCACCTCGGGGTGCCGGTCGAAGGTGAGGACGGCGTTGCCGATCATCGCCATGGAGGCGGCGTGGCCGGCGAAGAGGGTGAGGCCGACCAGGCCCAGCAGGTCCTCGTCCCGCAGCGGCTCGCCGTCCACACTGGCATGGGCCAGCCCGGTGAGCATGTCGTCGGCCGGGTCGCGCCGCCGCCGGTGCACGTGGCTCAGGATGTACTCGTTCATCTCCCGGATGGCCGGGGCGACTTCGGACTCCATCACCTTCGGCGGCACGGTCGCCGCGTCGAGCGCGCCCAGCGCGTCACCCCATGCCCGGTACATCGGCACGTCCTCCGGCGGCAGCCCGAGCATCTCCGCGACGACGATGATCGGCAGCGGGTAGGCCACGGCGTCGATCAGGTCGAAGGTGTCCGCTCCGGACAGCCCGTCGAGGAGGGACTCGGTGGTGCGGGTGATCCGCTCCGCGAGACCGGCCACCGCTCGCGGGGTGAAGGACTGGTTGATGGCCCGGCGGAGCCGGCGGTGATGGGGCGGGTCGTTGGTGACCAGGTTCCCCGTGAGGAACAGGTCGAGGTCCGGCTGGGGTTCGTTGAACAGCCGTACGGTGTCCGAGGAGAAGGTCTTCGGGTCGGTGAGGACCCGCGTGATGTCGGCGTGGCGGAACAGCTGCCAGCCGTACTCGTCGTCGTGGTGGACCGCGTGCTGTCCCTGCATGTCGCGGAACCAGGCGAACAGCGCGTCCACGGGTTCGGTCGCGGATTTCTCGAGTGCCGGCATGATTGCCCCCTGATCTGAGTGCCGCTGGGTTGTCGTCACAGGCCGAAGAGGGTCCGGTGGATCCTGCGGTCGACCGCGGGCAGGGCCACGCGCGCGGCGTCGGCCTGCTTCTGTGCCTCGCCGGGCGTCGGCGACAGCGTCGGCGAACCGGCGGCGCGCAGCCCCGACTCGATGGCGCCGTCCATGTACCCGATCCAGCCGAGCGCGAGGTCGTCCGCGCAGAACCTCACCGGTCCGAAGGGCCGGTTGATGGCCTTGTGCAGGCGGGTGAGCTGGTGGGGCCGGCGGTAGGCGGGCCCGCCCCGGGAGAATTCGGCGGCTTCCCAGTCCGTCACGGTGTAGTCCCGCAGCGTCGCCGACGGAAGGATCTTCCGCACGGCGGCCTCGACCTGGGCGCGGCTGCTGACGTCGAGAGTGGCGTCGACGGAGAAGGCGACGACCGGCGCGTCGTCGTTCAGGCGGCCCATGATGACGAACGGCGAGCCCTCGGGTGCCTCGGCGATGAACCGGTCGGCGGGGGCGGCCAGGTCCAGGAAGAGCTTCCGCTGGCGGGGCACTCCGTAGCCCTCGGTGGTGGCGTCCCGGTGGGGCTGCGGCAGCGCCGGGCTGAAGGTGATGTCCTTCCAGACGTTGACCGGCACCGCCATGATCACCTCGGTCGCGGTGTAGGCGGCCCCCGCCCGGGTGACCACCTTGACCCGGCCGCTCTGCTGGGTGACGGAGGCGACCGGGGAGCCCAGTTTGAGGTCCGGGCGGCCGTCCGCCAGGATCGCGTCGGCGAGCGCGATGGTGCCCCGCGCCAGGCGGTAGGTGTTGACGCCGGAGAAGCCGGTGTAGTTCCAGCCGGCCAGTGCCCACCACTGGGCGAGCTGGAGCATCGAGCCGCGCGAGCTCGGCGAGCCGTACAGGCCGGTGGTGCCGGTCATCCGCATCTCGTCCGCCGGCGAGAGCTTCAGCTGGTTCAGCCGGTCGCGCAGGGAGAGGCCGTCGAGCGGCGTGATCAGGTCCTCGCGGGTGAACGGCGCGTAGGGCTTGGGGAAGTAGTCGCGCGCACCTTCGAAGAACGGGGTGAACAGCTCGCCCTGGCGGGTGTAGGCCGTGACCGGGTCCGTCTCCGCGAACCCGTTGGGGGTGGGCATGAGCACGCGCTCGGGGCCCTGGTCGGCCACGATCGCCAGGTTGTAGCGGGATATCTCGCGCCAGACGTGGGGCTGCAACGGGTCCACCCACGCGCCGCCGCGCTCGATCTCCCAGCTGTTGAACCGGTCGGTCCAGGTACGTCCGCCGATGCGGTCGCGCGCCTCCAGGACGAGGACCCGATGGCCCTTCTTCCGGAGTTCGCGGGCCGCGGTGAGTCCGGCCAGGCCGGCTCCGACCACGATCGTGTCATAGACGGTGCGGGTGGTGACATCACCCTCGACGGCCTCGGCCATTCCCGGAAAACCGGCGCCGAGCGCGGTTCCCGCGATGGCCATGCCGCCCGCTCTCAGCACGTTCCTCCGCGAAAAGGAAGCGCGGGACGCGGCCGTGCGCGTTCTGCCGTGACGGTCGATCACAATGAATTCCCCCGTATGGTTGGGCAAAGAAACCGCGTGGTGTCTGCGTGGAATTCGGGCAGGCCGGGGAAACCGGACGGGCAAAGGCGCCCGCCCCGGTTT
Source organism: Streptomyces sp. NPDC000075 (assembly GCF_040301925.1). Classification (NCBI taxonomy): domain Bacteria; kingdom Bacillati; phylum Actinomycetota; class Actinomycetes; order Kitasatosporales; family Streptomycetaceae; genus Streptomyces; species Streptomyces sp. NPDC000075. The sequence continues at coordinate 65,017 of NZ_JBEPFL010000011.1, read as the reverse complement.
CCCGTCGCTGCTCCCGGGCGATCCGGAAAAGGTCAGGCGGCCCGGCCGCGGAACTGCTTGATCAGCGCCGCGTAGCTGTCCTCGGCGTGCCCGTCGGACACGGCGCGCTGGGCGAGCTCCAGGAAGAAGCGCGGCAGGTCGGTGCTGACGCCGAGCGCCTCGCTCTCCTCGAGCAGATGCCGCATGCCGCCGACGTGGACGTTGACGGTGGCGTCGGTGGCCGGGAACTTCTCCTCGTCGATCTGCTGCGCGTACGCGGAGACGTAGTCCGCGGTCACGTTGATCGCGGTGGTGGCCATCTCCGCGAACACCGTGGCCTTGACGTTGGCCGTGGCCAGCAGCGCGGCGGCGTGCAGGAAGCTGTTGAGGACGCCCCACATGATGCTCAGCACGGACATGTCGTAGAGGGCGGACAGTCCGTGGTCCTCGTCGAGGTAGACGGTGCCGGTCTCGCCGAGGGCCTGGAGGGTGGCCTGGTGCTTCTCGAAGGCGCTCTTCGGGCCGGCGTACAGCAGGGTGGCCTCGGCGGTGCCGATGGCCTGGGGCAGCGCCAGGATGGCGCCGTCCACGTAGTCGGCGCCGAGCCCGGCCGCCCACGCGGCGGTCTCCCGGGCCTGGGTGGAGCTCGCCGTGGTCAGGTTGACCAGGGTGCGGCCGGCCAGCGAGGCGCCGACCGGGTCGAGCAGCCCGTGCACGGCGTCGTAGTCCGAGACGCACACCACGACGAGCGGGCTCGCCTCGACGGCGCTCTCGACCGAGTCCGCGAGGACGGCGCCGGCTTCGACGAGCTCGCCGGCCTTGCCCGCCGAGCGGTTCCAGACGGTCGTGGGGTGGCCCTTGGCCAGGAAGGCCGAGGCGAGGGCCTGGCCCATCAGACCCAGTCCGACGACCGTGACCGGGGAGGCGGAGGGGGCGAAGGTGGTCACAGGGGTTTCTCCATGTCTTCGTGCGGCGCGGGCCGCGATGCTTGGTGGTGAGGGGCGCGTGGTGGGCGCGTTGCGGGGGGGGGGCGGGTACGGGGCCGTGTGCGGCCGGCTCCCGTACCCGCGTCTTCGGGTCAGCCCTGCGGCTCGCTCTCGGCGTCCCACGGGCCGCTGACGCCGTACGGGTTGTCGACGACGTAACGCCAGTAGCCGTCCTCGCCCTGGCGCAGCACGTCGACCGCGACGCCTTCCAGGTGCTCGGGTTCGCCGTTCTCGTCGAGCGCCTCCATCTGCCACTCGACGATCAGCATCGCGGTGTCCCCGACGACCAGCTGCTGGCGGACGGTCGCCTCCACGGAGGGCTTGCGCTTCGCCAGGAACTCCACCACGTAATCCCGGCGGGCCTGCCCGTAGACCGGGAAGCCGGGCTCCCACATTCCGACCGCGTCGTCGGTGTACATCGCGTTGACCGCATCCGCGTCACCGGAGTTGAAGGCTATTCCGAACGCTTCCTGATGCTTCTCGATATCAGCCACCAGCGTGTACTGGATTTCACTCACGACGCCGTTTCTCCATTCGTTTTCCGTGGCATCCGGACATTGATCCGGACGCTATCAGCGGGCACTCCCCGATCCGGTCTCCTGCCGGTAATCGCGGGCACCTTCGGGATGCCGGGCCGCGATTACCGGCGAAAGACCGCCCGGGAACGGCCGGGCGGAAGCCGTCCGCTACGGCCGGGCCTCGAGGCCCGAGGCCCGCTCGACCGCTTCCTGGATCTCCGGGGCGGCCAGCGCCGCCGCGGGGTCGAGGAGGAACGCGACGCGGGCGTAGGCGACGAGCAGGTCCCCGTCCCGCGAGGCGGCGTCCAGCAACCGGTCCAGGTAGGCGTACTCGGCCAGTTGCTCGGCGGTCGGCTCGCCACCGATGCCGGGAAAGGCCCGGTCGGCGCCGGTGGTCAGCTCCCACACGTGGTCGACGGCCTTGGCCGCGAGGTCGGCGAGGTACGCCTTCGGGTCCACCGGCCCGGGCCGCGACACGTGGTCCCGCAGCACGGTGGCGCCCAGTGCCGCCACCGTCATGCCCTGGCCGTAGACGGGGTTGAAGCTGCACACGGCGTCGCCCAGGACGAGCAGCCCGTCGGGGAACGACTCCATCCGCTCGTACCGGCGGCGCAGGTTCGCCGGGAAGCGGTACGACAGCGGCTCACCGATCGTCTCCTGGTCGTGGACCGTGTCGTAGATGTCGGTGGCGGCCAGCGACTTGAGGAAGTCGTGGAATCCGGCGGTGTCGCGGGGAGGGTACTCGCCCGCCATGCCGTAGCCGGTGACCACGGCACGGCCGTCCTCGATCCTGGCGCAGAGCGCACCCCTCGGTACGGTGGCGGAGCCGCCGACGTCGATGGAGACCTCGCCGGGCATCCGGTCCGCCGAGAGCCGGTAGTACTGGGTGGTGTAGCCGACGTTGACGGTGAGCTGTTCCTCCTCGACGGCGGGGTAGCCGAGTTCCGCGAGCCACGCGGGGGTGCGGGTCCGCCGGCCCGTCGCGTCGACGACCAGGTTCGCGGTCAGGTCCCGGTGGGTGCCTCCCTGCAGGACGCGGACGCCGACGACGGTGGACCGGTCGGCCGAGGTCAGGGGTTCCGCTATCTCGGTGCGTTCGAGGAAGGTCACGTTCGGCAGAGCCCGCACCCGGCGGCGGACCCTGCGCTCCAGGTGCGGCCGGCTCACCGACAGCAGGGGCAGGCCCGAGTGCGGTGTGGGCATCCGGGTGCCGTTGACGACCCACCGGACGCCGGCCGTACCGTCGCCGGCCACCGCGCCGGCGGAGACGAGCTCCTCGGTCATGCCGGGGAGGAGGTCTTCCAGCGCGAGCAGCCCCGCGGCCAGCAGGTTGTGCAGGTGTCCGCCGTGCGGGACGCCCCGCCGGGGCTCGTTGTGCGCCCGGCCGCAGTCGTCTCCCTGCAGGTCGTCCCGGTCGATCACCACGACGTCGGCGTACCGGTCCGCCAGTACGTGCGCGGCCAGCAGGCCCGTCATGCTCGCACCGAGCACGATCACACGTTCACGATCGGCGTTCTCCACGGTGTCGGTCACCCTTTCTGTTCTTCCTGGGCGGGTCCGCGAGACGGGAACCAGCCCGCGCGGACGAAGAAGTTCACGTACTTTTCGAAGAGGTCCCGGTCGACCGGCGGGCAGGTGATGCCGGTGCCGTGCAGGGCACGTTCGGTGTCCGAGACGTCGATGGGCGGGTAGGTGGTGGTACCGCTGCCGGCGTTCATCCCCTCGAAGGAGTCCAGCAGCGGGACGACGGCGTTCCTCCGGTCCCGGCGGACCCGGGCCGACCAGTCGGCCCAGCCCAGCTCCGGCAGTTCGTACCCGAAGGAGCGGAGGTGGCCGACGAACTCGGTGAAGGTCTGGTCCTGCCGGTTGTAGAGGTGGAAGACCCGGTCGGCGCAGTCCTCGCGCGTGGCGAGGTGGGTGATCGCTCCGCTGACGTAGTCCACCGGGACCATGTGCAGGACCCCGGCGAGGCCGTCGGGCACCGCTCCGGACTCCAGCAGGCCCTTGAGGCTCAGCCAGACGAAGTCCTTGGTCTGGCAGGCGCCGGTCTCGCGGTCGCCGCTCACGACGTCCACCCGGTAGACCGACACCGGCAGTCCGCGGCTCCTGCCGAGGGCGATGACCTGCTCGGCCACCCACTTGCTCTGGAGGTACCCGTTGTGCAGCAGGTGCCCCGGGCCCGTCGGATCCGTCACGGCGGCGGGCCCGGCACCGGGGCCGGGGGCCGGGAACACGCCCGTGGTGGACACGTAGTGCACCGGAACGGTCCGGTGGGCCGCGGCGAGCCGCAGGATCTCCCGGGTGCCGCCCACGTTGCCGGCGGCGAGTTCGGCGTAGGGGCGCACCCAGCTGACCGTGGCTCCGGCGTGGTAGACCACGTCGACGCGGCGGGCGAGGGCGTCGAACGTCTCGTCCGACAGGCCCAGTCGGGGTGCCTCCAGGTCACCGACGACGACGCGGAGCCGGTCCGGGTCGATGGCGTCGCGGACCTGGTACCACTCCAGGTTCGCCTCCAGCCGGCGGAGCGCCTCGGCCTCGTCGGAACCCCGCACCAGGCAGTGCACGGTGGCCCGGGTGGACCGCATCAGGTCGCGGAGCAGGAAGGCCCCGAGGAACCCGGTGGCGCCGGTGAGCAGGACCTCCCGGGGGTCGGCGGCCACCCGGCTGACCTCGTCCGCCGCCCGGACGTCCGCGTCGAGGCGCACCTCGGCGGCGAGGTCGACGCCGACGGCGGCGTCCGGTCCCGCCGCGGACAGCAAGGCGGCCAGATGCTCCACCAGCCGTGCCGGGGTGGGGTGTTCGAAGACGAGCGAGGGCGGCAGCCTCAGACCGGTGGCGTCGCTCAGCCGGTTGCGCAGCTCGACCGAGGTGAGCGAATCGAACCCGAGGTCGGAGAAGCGCCGGTGCCCGTCGACCGGTGCCGACGCGGAGTGGCCGAGTACGAGGCCCACCTCGCGGCGCACGAACTCCGACACGAGTTCCGCGCGGTGCTCCTGTGACAGCCCCGCGAGCCGGTCCGGCCGGAGTTCGGCCCCTGCCTCGGGCCCGTCCCCGGCCGCCGGGTCCTGGACGAGGCCCCGCAGCAGGAGCGGCGCCCTGCGCAGGTTGCCGCGCAGCGCGTGCCGGTCGACGGGGGTGACCACCAGGGCCGGCGGGCCGGCGCGGAGTGCCAGGTCCAGCAGCTCCGGTCCGGTCTCCTCGGTGATGGTGAGGAGGCCGGAGCGGGCGATCCGCTTGAGTTCGGCGCGGGTCAGGTGCCCGCTCATGCCGTGCTCGTGCGCCCACAGGCCCCAGGCCAGCGAGGTCGCGGGCAGGCCCAGGCCGGCCCGGTACGCGGCCAGTGCGTCGAGGAAGGTGTTGGCGGCGGCGTAGTTGGCCTGGCCGGTGCCGCCGATGACGCCCGCGACGGACGAGAACAGGACGAAGGCGTCCAGGTCGCGGTCCCGGGTGAGTTCGTGCAGGTGCCAGGCGGCGTGCACCTTGGGCCGCATGACGGCGGCCAGCCGGTCGGGCGTCAGGTCCCGGATCATCCCGTCGTCGAGCACGCCCGCGGCATGGACGACGGCGGTCAGCGGGTGCGCCTCGGGAATGGTCCGCAGCAGGCCGGCGAGGGCGTCCCGGTCGGCGAGGTCGCAGGCGGCGAGGTGGACGTCGGCTCCCAGTGCGGTGAGTTCGGCGACCAGTGCGGCCGCGCCCGCGGCCTGCGGACCCCGGCGGCTGACCAGCAGGAGCCGGGAGACTCCGTGGGCGCGGACCAGGTGGCGGGCGAAGAGGCCGCCGAGGGCCCCGGTGCCGCCGGTGATGAGGACGGTCCCGTCGGTTCGCCACCGGACACCGCCGCTGCCCCCTCCGTCCCCCGGGAGATCGGGGAGGTCGGGGAGGTCAGAGAGCTCGGGGAGGTCGGCGATGCCGGGGACGAGCATCTCGCCCGACCGGAGGGCCGCCTGCGGGCGTCCGGACGCCAGGACGGCCGGCAGGGCCGCCCACGAGCGGGGGTCCTCGTCCACGTCGACGAGCACGATCCGGCCGGGTGCCTCGGACTGGGCCGAGCGCAGCAGACCCCACAGGGGTGCGGCGACCAGGTCCGACACGTCGGTTCCGGAGCCGTCCGCGGCCACGGCCCGGCGGGTGACGGCGACGAGGGGGACGTCTACGGTCCGTTCGTCGGCCAGCCATGAGCGCACCAGGGTGAGCACCCGCTGTGCCGTCTCCTGGGCCCGCTGGGGCACGTCTCCGCCGGGGGAGAACACCAGGGGGACCAGCAGGGCGTCGTACCGGGCCTCCGGGCCCAGGGCCGCCAGGGCCTGCGCCACGTCGGCGAAGGGTTCGCCCGGGGCCGCCTCCCGCAGGCCGGGGCCGTCGGCTCCGGCGAGGCCCAGGACCGCCGTCACGGGCGGGACGGCGGGTGCGACCGGGTCGGTCCGGGACCAGCCGACGTGGAACACCGAGTCCCGGGCGGCCGGCGGGGCCGCGACGGGAGCGGCGGGAGCGGACTCCAGCCAGTACCGCTCCCGCTGGAACGGGTAGGTGGGCAGGTCCAGCGGGCGCGCGCCGGAGCGGGCGAACACCGCGTGCCAGTCGACCGGGATCCCGGCGGACCACAGCCCGCCGAGTGCCGTGAGCACCTCCCGCGCCTCGTCCCGGCCGGTGCGCAGGGCGGGCACCGGGGTGACCGGGGTGCCTTCGGCGACGAAGGCCGACAGCACCGCGGCGGGGCCGATCTCCAGGGTGACGGTGACCTCGTGGCCGGCGAGCGTGCGGGCCGCGTCGTGGAAGCGGACCGGGTGGCGCACCTGGTCGACCCAGTACTCCGGGGAGCGGAGCTGCTCCTCGGTGGCGGGCCGGCCGGTGAGGGAGGACACGAGGGGTACGGCCGGCGGGTTGAGGGTGACCTTCCGCAGCACCCGGCCGAACTCGTCGAGCATCGGATCCATGTGCGGGGAGTGGAAGGCGTGGCTGACCGTGAGCCGCTTGGCGCGCCGTCCCCAGGACCGGACGGTGTCGGTGATCTCCGCGACGGCGTCGGCGTCGCCGGACACCACCGTCGCCATGGGGCCGTTGACCGCGGCGATGGCCACGGCCCCGTCGGGCCGGTCCAGCAGCGGCGCGATCTCCGCCTCACCGGCCTGGAGGGCGGCCATCGCTCCGCCCGGGGGCAGGGCCTGCATGAGCCGGCCGCGGGCGGCGACCACGGCGGCCGCGTCGGGCAGCGTCAGCACTCCGGCCACGTGGGCCGCGGACAGCTCGCCTACGGAGTGGCCCGCGACGAAGTCCGGGGTGATGCCCCAGCTCTCGTAGAGCCGGTACAGGGCGACCTCCAGCGCGAACAGCGCGGGCTGGGCGTTCCCGGTCTCGTTCAGCAGGGCCTCGTCGTCCAGCGCGTCGTCGAGGGGGACGTCGAGGTGCGGGTCGAGCGCGGCGCGGACCGCGTCGAACGCCTCGGCGTACGCCGGGAACGCCTCGTACAGGCGGCGGCCCATGGCGGCGCGCTGGGCCCCCTGGCCGGTGAAGAGCATCGCGAGCCTGCCCTTGGCCGGGGCGGCGGCACCGGTCCGGGCCCCGCCCTCGGCCAGCGGGCGCAGAGCGGCACGCAGCGACTCGGCGTCGGAGCCGACCACCACGGCCCGGTACGGCAGCGCGGCCCGGGTGGTGGCCGCCGAGTAGGCGAGGTCTTCGACGGGCAGGTCCGGGCGGTCGTCGAGGAAGGTCATGAGGCGGTGCGCCTGGGCGGCGAGGGCCCGGCCGCTCCTGGCGGACAGGGGTACCGGCAGCGGCGCGGGGGCGGGCACGGGGAGGACGGCGTCCCGCGCGGGGGCGGGCACGGGGACGGTGTCCCGGGCGGGGGCCTCCTCCTGTCCGGGTGCCTGCTCCAGGATCAGGTGCGCGTTGGTTCCGCTGACCCCGAACGAGGACACGGCGGCCCGGCGGGGCCGGCCGGTCTGCGGCCAGGGGCGGTGCGCGGTGAGCAGCTCGACCGCGCCCGCGTCCCAGTCGACGAGCGGGGTCGGCTCGTCGACGTGCAGGGTCCGGGGCAGGGCGGCGTGCCGCAGTGCCTGGACCATCTTGATGACCCCGCCCACACCGGCGGCCGCCACCGAATGCCCGATGTTGGACTTCAGCGAGCCGAGGAACAGGGGGTGTTCGGGGGTGTGCGCGGCGCCGTAGGTGGCCAGCAGCGCCTGTGCCTCGATGGGGTCTCCGAGCCGGGTGCCGGTGCCGTGGGCCTCGACGACGTCCACGTCGGCGGGGTCGAGCCGGGCGCCGGTGAGGGCGCTGCGGATGACCCGCTCCTGCGACGGGCCGCTGGGGGCCGTGAGCCCGTTCGAGGCTCCGTCGGAGTTGACGGCCGAGGACCTGAGGACGGCCAGCACCCGGTGTCCGTTGCGCACGGCGTCGCCGAGGCGTTCGAGCAGGACGAGTCCGACGCCCTCCGACCAGCTGGTGCCGTCGGCGGCGGCGGCGAAGGACTTGCACCGGCCGTCGGGCGCCAGCCCCCGCTGCCGGGAGAAGTCGACGAACCCGCCGGGGGTGCCGGCGACGGTGACACCGCCGGCGAGGGCGAGGGACGATTCCCCGGTGCGCAGCGACTGGGCCGCGAGGTGCATGGCGACCAGGGACGAGGAGCATGCCGTGTCCACGGTCATGGAGGGGCCCTCGAAGCCGAAGGAGTACGAGAGCCGGCCGGAGACGACGCTGCCGAGCTTGCCCGTCAGGAGGTAGCCCTCGAACTCCTCCGGGCCGGCCAGCCCCAGGTAGGACTGCTCCACGGCTCCGACGAAGACGCCGACGCCGTGGCCCTTGAGGGAGGTCGGGTCGATCCTGGCGTGCTCGAAGGTTTCCCAGGCGGTCTCCAGCAGCACCCGCTGCTGGGGATCCATCGAGAGCGCCTCGCGCGGTGAGATGCCGAAGAAGTCGGCGTCGAATTCGGTGGCTCCGTCGAGGAAGCCGCCTTCCCGTGTGTAGGTGGTGCCCGGGACGTCCGGGTCGGGATCGTAGAGGGCGTCGATGTCCCAGCCGCGGTCGGCGGGGAAGCCGGTGATGCCGTCCCGGCCGTTCGCGACGAGCTCCCAGAGGTCGTCGGCCGACCGCACGCCGCCCGGGTAGCGGCAGGCCATGCCGACGATGGCGATGGGCTCCGTGCGGCCCGATTCCAGTTCCGCGATGCGCTGGCGGGCCTTCCGCAGGTCCGCGGTGACCCATTTCAAGTAGTCAGCGAGCTTTTTCTCATCCGCCATGAGGGGAATTACCTGTTCCAGAAGTCGGAGGTCAGTGGGGGGCGCGACCGAGCTCGTGGTCGATGAAGTCGAGGAGTTCGTCGGTGGACGCCGTGGCGAGGGAGTCGTCCGGGTCCTCGCCGGACTCGTCGTCCGGTTGCGTACCGGCCTCCAGCCACCGCGAGAGCAGGGTCTGGAGCCGTACGGTGATCTCGTCGCGGGTGCCGCCGGCCTCCTCGGTGGTGAGCAGCCGCTCCAGTTCGTCCAGGGCCGCGAGCGGCGCGGGCTTCGGCTGCGGTGTTTCGTCCGGGGCGATGAGGGCGAGCAGGAAGGCGGCGAGCTTCGACGGCGTCGGGTGGTCGAACACCGCGGTGGCCGGCAGCCGTGCGCCGGTGACGGTGTTGAGCCGGTTGCGCATGTCGACGGCGGTCAGCGAGTCGAAGCCGAGTTCCCTGAACGGCTGTTCGGGGTCGACGGAGTCCGGGTCGGCCAGGCCCAGGACCGCGGCCACCCGGCCGCGGACCAGGCCGAGGACGAAGTCGGTGCGCTCGGCCGCGCTCATCGCGGACAGCCGCCGGGCCATCGGGACCTCGGTGTCGCCGTCCGTGCTCCCTCCCCCGGCGGGAACCAGGGACCGCAGCAGCGGGGGCACCCGGTCGAGCGCGCGCAGGGCCTCGGTGTCGAAGGCCGTGGCGACCAGCGCGGGCCGGCCCGTGGCGAGCCCCGTGTCCAGGAGTTCCAGCCCCTCCTTGACGCCGGTCGCGACGAAGCCCGCGCGGAGGAACCGGGCGCGGTCCGCCTCGCCCAGTGCGGCGTTGACGCCGCCCTCGGTGTCCCAGGGTCCCCAGGCCAGCGAGGTGGCGGGCAGTCCGTGGGCGTGGCGGTGCTGGGCGAGCCCGTCGAGGTAGGTGTTCGCGGCGGCGTAGTTGGCCTGGCCCGGCCCGCCGAACACCCCGACCGTCGAGGAGAACAGGACGAAGGCCGTCAGGTCCGCGTCACGCGTGAGTTCGTGGAGGTTGCGGGCGGCGTCCGCCTTGGGGCGCAGGACGGTGTCCAGCCGCTGCCGCGTCAGCGTCGGGAGCAGGGCGTCGTCCAGCACTCCGGCGGCGTGCACGACCCCGGTGAGCGGCCGGTCGGCGGGTATCGCGTCGAGCAGGGCGGCCAGGGCCTCGCGGTCGGCGGCGTCGCAGGCGGCGATGCGGACCCTCGCGCCGAGTTCCGTCAGCTCGGCCAGCAGGTGCTGCGCACCCGGCGCGTCGGGCCCGCTGCGGCCGGCCAGGAGGAGGTCCGTGACGCCGTGCTGGGTGACGAGGTGGCGGGCGACGGCGGAGCCGAGCACTCCGGTGCCGCCGGTGACGAGGACGGTGCCCTCGCGGTTCCACACGGGGCCGTCCGGGCCCCCGTCCTGCGCGGTGGAGGGGCGGATCCGGCCGAGCCGGGGGACGAGGACCCGTCCCGACCGGAGGGCGGCCTGCGGCTCGTCGGCGCCCAGCAGGGCGGCGAGCACCTCCGCGGGGACCGGCTCGGCGTCCGCGTCGAGGCCGGCGCCGGTGTCGGGGCCGGCGCCGGTGTCGGGGCCTGCGTCCGTGTCGAGGCCTGCGTCCGTGTCCACGAGGAGGATCCGGTCGGGCGTCTCCGACTGGGCCGAGCGTACGAGGCCCCAGACGGCGGCGGCTGCCGGATCGGGCGCTTCGGTGTCCGCCGTGGCGACGGCGCCCCGGGTGACGAGCACCAGGCGGATGCCGGCGAAGCGTTCGTCGGCCTGCCAGGTGCGCAGCAGCTCCAGGGTCTGCCCGGTGAGCCGGTGCGGGTCGCCGTCCGGGCCGGCCGCGAGCGGGACGACGAGGGCCCGGACGGCGTTTCCGGCGTCGAGGGCCTCCCCGAAGGCGGACAGCCCGCGGTACGAGGGGACCGTGTCCGCCGCGTCGCCGGACTCCGCGAGCCGCGCCCAGGGCACGGTCCGGGCGGCGGGGAGGACGAGGTCCGGGAGCCAGGCGATCTCGTGGAGCGAACCGAGCGGTTCCGGGCCGCCGGTCTGCGCCCCGGCGGCGGCCGCGGCTTCCGCCGAGGGCTCCAGCCAGTACCGGTCGCGCTGGAACGGATAGGTCGGCAGGGCGACCCTGCGCACCGGAGCCGCCGCGTGGAAGGCGTCCCAGTCGACCGGAACGCCCCGGGTGTGGAGCACGGCGAGCGCGTGCATCAGCGACCGCGGCTCCGGCTGCTTGCGGCGCATGGCGGGCACCGCGACGGCGTGGTCGACGCCGGCGGCGGCGAGCGCGGACAGCACTCCGTCGGGGCCCAGTTCGAGGAGGGTGGTGACGCCTTCGGCCTCCAGGGTCCGGAGCGCGTCGAGGAAGCGGACCGGGCGGCGGATCTGCTGCACCCAGTATTCGGGGGTGGTCCAGTCGCCGTGGTCGACCCGGCCGGTGACGGTGGAGACGATCCCGAACCCGGGCTGGTGGAAGGTGAGCCGTTCGGCGATGGAGCGGAACTCGTCGAGGATCGGCTCCATCCGGGGGGAGTGCGAGGCGCGCAGGATCGGCAGCACCTTGACGGACCGGCCGCGCTCCTTCCAGAGCGCCGCGACGGCGTGGACGGCGTCCTCGTCGCCGGAGAGGACGACCGCGCGCGGGCCGTTGACCGTGCCGATCACGGCGCGGCCGTCGGGGTCGAGGGTCTCGAGGACCTCCTCCTCGGTGGCCTCGACGGCGACCATCGCGCCGCCCTCCGGCAGGGAGCGCATCAGCCGCCCCCGGGCGGTCACCAGGACCGCCGCGTCGGGCAGCGACAGCACGCCGGCGAGGTGGGCGGCGATCAGTTCGCCCGTCGAGTGGCCGACCAGGTAGTCGGGGCGGACGCCCCACGTCTCGAAGAGGCGGAACAGCGCGACCCCGACGGCGAAGAGGGCGGCGAGGGTGTAGTCGATCTGGTCCAGTTCGTCGCCGGACTCGATCACCTCGCGCAGCGGGCGCGGCAGGTGTGCGTCCAGTGCCGTGCAGACCTCGTCGAAGGCCGCGGCGAACACCGGGAAGGTTTCGACGAGTTCCCGGGCCATTCCGGCGCGCTGGGCTCCGCCGCCGGTGAACATGAACGCGATCCGGCCCTCGTCCTTGGTGCCGGTGATGGTGCCGGAGTCCTCGTCGGCGAGGGCGGCGAGGCCGTTCAGCAGCTCGTCGCGGTCGCCCGCGAGGACGACGGCGCGGTGGCGCATGGCCGTCCGGGTGGCGGCCAGGGACCAGGAGAGGTCGGTCAGGCCGAGGCCGGGGCGGTCGGTGAGCAGCGCGGCGAGCCGCTCGGCCTGCGCGCTCAGGGCCTTCGGGGACCGTGCCGACAGCGGGAACGGCAGGACCGGAGCGGACCGCACGCCTGCGGGGGCGGGCTCCGCAGCGGGCTCCTCCGCGGCCTGCTGCGGTGCCTGCTCCACGATGACGTGCGCGTTGGTGCCGCTGAAGCCGAAGGCGGACACCGCGGCCCGCCGCGGCCTGTCCAGCTCGGGCCAGTCCCGCGCCTCGGTGAGCAGGGAGAGCGTGCCGGAGCTCCAGTCGACGTGGGGGGTCGGCTCGTCGGCGTGCAGGGTCTTGGGCATGACGCCGTGGCGGATGGCCTCGACCGTCTTGATGATCCCGCCGACTCCGGCGGCGGCCTGGGTGTGCCCGACGTTCGACTTGAACGACCCGAGCCTCAGCGGCCGGTCGGCCGGGCGTCCCCTGCCGTAGGCGGCGAGCAGGGCGTTGGCCTCGATCGGGTCGCCGAGGGGGGTGCCGGTGCCGTGCGCCTCGAGGAGGTCGACGTCGGCGGCGGTCAGCCCGGCGGAGGCCAGGGCCTGGCGGATGACGCGCTCCTGGGCGGGCCCGTTGGGGGCGCTGAGTCCGTTGCTCGCGCCGTCCTGGTTGGTCGCCGTACCGGTGATCACGGCGAGCACCTCGTGCCCGTTGCGCAGGGCGTCGGACAGCCGCTCCACGAGCAGGATGCCCGCGCCCTCGGCCCAGCCGGTGCCGTCGGCGGAGGCCGCGAAGGACTTGCAGCGCCCGTCGGCCGAGAGTCCGCGCAGCCGGGAGAACTCGACGAACGCCTGCGGGGTGGACATCACGGTCACCCCGCCGGCGAGGGCCAGGTCGCACTCGCCGCGGCGCAGGGCGGTCGCCGCGAGGTGGACGGCGACCAGCGACGAGGAGCAGGCCGTGTCGACGGTGACGGCGGGGCCCTCCAGCCCGAAGACGTAGGAGAGCCGGCCGGAGGCGACGCTTCCGGCGCTGCCGCTGTACAGGTAGCCCTCGAACTCCTCGGGCGGCAGGTACGGACGGGAGCCGTAGTCGTGGTACATCGAACCGATGAACACGCCCGTCCGGCTGCCGGCGACGGAGTCGGCGGGGATCCCGGCGCGTTCGAAGCTCTCCCAGGCCGTCTCCAGCAGGAGGCGCTGCTGGGGATCGGTGGCCAGGGCCTCCCGCGGCGACATGCCGAAGAACTCCGGGTCGAACCGGTCCGCGTCGTGCAGGAATCCGCCCTGGTCGGTGTACGAGGTGCCGACGGCGTCGGGGTCGGGGTGGTAGAGCCGGTGCAGGGGCCAGCCGCGGTGCTCCGGGAAGGTGCTCACGGCGTCCACGCCGTCGGCGACCACCTGCCACAGGCGTTCCGGCGAGTCCACGCCGCCGGGGTACCGGCAGGCCATGCCGATGATGGCGACGGGCTCGCGGTCCTTCTCTTCCATCTCGCGCAGCCGCCTGCGGCTTGCCTGGGCGTCGGCCACGGCCCGCTTGAGGTACTGGCGGAGCTGGTTCTCGTCAGTGCTCACGTCGAATCCTCGCTACGGTTCACGGACTTTTTCCTTTCCGGAGGACTTCCCTTACGACTCGTCATCGCCTCACAGTCTCGTACAGCGGTTTCCGTGCAGCGGTAACTCGGCGTCCTTTACCCGGAGAACGGCTCCGGTGACCGGTTACTGATGCGCCGATTAGCGTCTGATTACGGTCCCGTTACGGGCCCTCGGTAGGGTTCCGGGCAACTAGGCCCTCAGAGAATGGGAACCCGACCCGAATGAATCCGGACACCGAACAGCAGGACCTTGCGGAGCCCTATCTCGGCGGGCTGCTCGCCTCGCTCGGCCTGGACGTCCACTATTCCAGGGCGGAAAAGGACACCCTTTTCTTCCGCGAGGAGACGGGCCGCGAGGTACCCGTGCTCGACTTCGTCGGCGGCTACGGCTCGACGATCCTCGGCCACAGCAACCCCGAGATCGTCGGGTACGCGAAGGAGCTCCTGGACCAGGGCGTGCCGGTCCACGCGCAGTTCTCGAAGCACCCGTACGCCAACGAACTGGCCCAGAAGATCAACGCCGTCATCCGCCGCGAGTTCGCCACGACCGAGAGCTATTCGGCGATCTTCGCCAACAGCGGCGCCGAAGCGGTCGAGATCGCGATGAAGCACGCCGAGTTCGACCGGGTCGCACGCCTCACCGAACTGGCCGGGGAGATCGACGGGAACATCGAGAGGGCCCGCGCGGCGGTCGCGGCCGGGGCCGGGGTCGACGGGAGCGGCTCGTACGGCCGTCTGGCCACGGCCTCGGGGGTCTCGTTCGGGGCCGCCATGGAGGAGGTGATCGCCGCCGTCCGCGCCGCCAACGCCCCGCGCCTGGCGGCGGCCCCGGTGTTCCTGGCCCCGGAGGGATCGTTCCACGGCAAGCTGGTCGGCAGCGTCCAGCTCACCCACAACGCCGGCTTCCGCAGCCCGTTCTCGGCGCTGGCCGCGCAGTGCCGCTTCGTTCCGGTGCACGAGCCGGACGCCCTGGCCAAGACCATCGAGTCGGTGCGCCGGACCGTGTTCGACCTCGCGGTCGACGACGGCGCGGTGCGCGTCGTCGAGCGCGAGGTGCCGGCCGTCGCCGCCTTCGTCCTGGAGCCGGTCCAGGGTGAGGCCGGGATCCGGGTGTTCGACCGCCGGACCGCGGAGCACGTCCGGCGCACCTGCGAGGCCGCCGGCATCCCGATCGTCGTGGACGAGGTGCAGAGCGGCATGGGGCGCACCGGCGCCTTCTTCGCCGCCTCCCACGTCGGCCTCCAGGGCGACTACTTCACCCTGGCCAAGAGCCTGGGCGGCGGTGTCGCCAAGGCGGCCGTGACGCTGGTGCGCGCCTCCCGCTACCGCCGGGAGTTCGAGCTGGTGCACAGCTCCACCTTCGCGAAGGACGCGTTCTCCACGTCGGTCGCCATCCGGACGGTCGAGCTGCTGGAGGCGGACGGGGGCCGGGCCTACCAGCTGGCCGCCGAGCGCGGCAGCCGCCTCGCGGACATGCTCAGGAAGCTCCAGCAGGAGTTCGGGACGGTCGTCAAGGAGGTCCGGGGCAAGGGCCTGATGCTCGGCCTGGAGTTCCACGACCAGTCGGACTCCTCCTCGGAGGTCATCGCCGAACAGGCCCGCGCGGGGCTGCTCGGCTACCTGCTGTCCGGCTATCTGCTGCGGGTCCACGCCCTGCGGGTCCTGCCGACCGCCAGCGCCGTGAACACCCTCCGGCTCGAACCGTCCGTCCACCTCACGAACGCCGAGATCGCCCGGCTGGAAGCGGGCCTGCGCGGACTGCTGACCGTGCTCCGCGACCAGGACGGCGCCGCCCTCCTCCAGGCCGGGCCGGCCGGGGCCTCCGCCGCCTAGGAATCTCGGTACCCCTCGCATTGCGACTGTCCAGGATGACGAAGGAAAAGGCTTTTCAGATGACGACATGGCACGACGGGAACAAGGACGGTCACGACGAATCGGTGGCGATCGTCGGAGTTTCCTGCCGTCTCCCCGGGGCAACCGGGGCGACGGAATTCTGGAACCTCCTGCGTGACGGCCGCAATGCGATAACCGAGGTCCCCCACGACCGGCGGGACAGCATTTCGGATTCGGTCAGACTCGACGGCGGTACGCGATACGGCGCCTTCCTCGACGGGGTCGGGGACTTCGACGCCGCCTTCTTCGGCATTTCCGCACGGGAAGCGGCGGCGATGGACCCGCAGCAGCGCCTGGTGCTCGAACTGGCCTGGACGGCGCTGGAGGACGCCGGGATCGTCCCGGCCTCCCTGGCCGGCTCGGCCGCCTCGGTCTTCGTGGGATCGCTCCGCGACGACTACGCCGGCCTCGTGCTGAGCGGCGGCGACGAACACATCACCCCGCACACCAACACCGGTGTGCACCGGGCGGTCATCGCCAACCGGGTCTCCTACGCCCTGGACCTGCGCGGGCCGAGCGTCGTGGTGGACACGGCCCAGTCGTCGTCGCTGGTCGCGGTCCACCTGGCCGCCCAGAGCGTGCGGTCGGGCGAGTCCCCGGTCGCCATCGCCGCGGGCGTGAACCTCAACCTCCTCACGGAGGGAGCGCTGGGAGCGCAGCGGTTCGGCGGTCTGTCCCCGGACGGCCGCAGCCACGTCTTCGACGCCCGCGCCAACGGCTACGTACGCGGCGAGGGCGCCGTGGCACTGGTGCTCAAGCCGCTGCGCGCGGCCCTCGCCGACGGGGACGACGTCTACGCCGTGCTGCGCGGCAGCGCGGTCAACAACGACGGCGCCACCCCCGGGCTCACCGTCCCCAGCCCGCAGGCGCAGGAACGGGTGATCCGGGCCGCGCTGCGGCGCGCCGGCATCACCCGGGACCAGGTGCAGTACGTGGAACTCCACGGCACCGGCACCCCGGTCGGCGACCCGGTCGAGGCAGCCGCCCTCGGCGCCGTCTTCTCCGGCCGGCAGCCCGACGGGAACAGCGCCGCGGACCCCCTGCTGGTGGGGTCCGTGAAGACCAATATCGGGCATCTCGAAGGCGCCGCCGGCATCACCGGCCTGCTCAAGGCCGTCCTGGGCATCCGGCACCGCCTCCTGCCCGCGAGCCCCGGATTCCTCACCCCCAACCCGGACATCCCGTTCGACGAGCTCGGGCTGCGGATGGCGACGGAGCTCTCCGGCTGGCCGCACCCGGACCGTCCGCTGATCGCGGGCGTGTCGTCGTTCGGCATGGGCGGCACCAACGCCCACGTCGTCCTGAGCGAGCCGCCGTCCGGCGGCCGGCCCACCCCCGGGCTGCCGGAGCCCGGCGCTCCCCGGCAGGTGCCCGTGCCCGTCTCGGGCCGCACCCCGGCCGCGCTGCGGGCGCACGCCGCCCTGCTGAGCGCGACGGACGCCACCCCGCAGGACCTCGGCTTCTCCCTCGCCACGACCAGGACGCCCTTCCGGTACCGGGCCGTGGTCCTGGCCTCCGACGCCGACGAGCTGCGCACGGGGCTGGACGCCCTCGCCGAGGGGCGGTCCGTGCCCCACCTGATCACGGCCGACGGGCCCACGACCGGCGGGGAGGCACCGCTCGACGCGGAACCGGCGGCCGAGCGGGCCGGTTCCGCCGGGCGGACCGCCCTCCTGAGCGGCCTCGCGACCGCGTTCGTCGGCGGCGAGGACGTCGACTGGGCGCCGGCGTTCGAGGGCGCCGGCGGCGGGCGGGTCCGGCTGCCGGGCTACCCGTTCCAGCGGGAGCGTTTCTGGACCGGGGAAACCCGCACCACGGCCGCCGCCGGGGCCTTCGCCGCCGGGCCGGCCGGTACGGATCCGGCGACGCTGGTCAAGGTCCGGGTGGCCGAGGCCCTCGGGGTCGCCGACCCGGACTCCGTGGAGCCGGACACCAACTTCCGCGATCTCGGGTTCTCGTCCCTGATGACGGTGGAACTGATCGAGAGCCTGTCCAGCGCCGCCGGACGCCCGCTGCCCAGCGGGCTGCTGTTCGACTACCCGACGCCCCGGGAGCTGATCGGCTACTTCTCCGAGACCGGGATCGATCCGGGTGCCGCCGCCCGCCGGAGCCCGTACGCCCCCTCGGGCGGCGGCGACGAGGACGCGATCGCGATCGTCGGCATGGCCTGCCGCCTGCCCGGCGGACTCGCCTCTCCCGAGGACCTGTGGCGCGTGGTCGCCGACGAGCGGGACGTGACCGGCGCGTTCCCCACCGACCGCGGCTGGCAGCCCGGTGAGGGGTACGCGCGGACCGGCGGATTCCTCGACACCGCGGCCGAGTTCGACGCCGAGTTCTTCGGGATCTCCCCCCGGGAGGCACTGGCCATGGACCCGCAGCAGCGGCTGCTGCTGCAGACCACCTGGGAGGCCCTGGAACGGGCCGGCCTGGACCCGAAGTCCCTGCGGGGCAGCCGCACCGGCGTGTTCATCGGCGGCACCTCCTCCGACTACGGCCCCCGGATGCACGAGGCCGGCGACGAGGTCAAGGGCTACGTGCTCACCGGCACCACGCCCAGCGTGCTCTCCGGCCGCATCGCCTACCAGCTCGGGTTCGTCGGCCCCACCCTCACCGTGGACACGGCCTGCTCGTCCTCGCTCGTCGCCCTGCACCTGGCAGTGCGCGCCCTGCGCGGCGGCGAGGCTTCGGCGGCGGTCGCCGGCGGCGTGACCGTGATGGCCACCCCCGGCATGTTCGAGGAGTTCTCCCGCCAGCACGGACTGGCCTCCGACGGCCGGTGCAAGCCGTTCTCGGCCGACGCCGACGGCACCGGATGGTCCGAGGGCGCGGGCGTGCTGGTCCTGGAGCGGCTGTCGGACGCCCGCCGCCAGGGCCACCCGGTGCTCGCGGTGATCCGGGGGACCGCGATCAACTCCGACGGCTCCTCCAACGGACTGACCGCGCCCAGCGGACTGTCCCAGCAGCGGCTCATCAGCGCCGCGCTGGCCGACGCCGGCCTGACCGGCGCCGACGTGGACCTGCTGGAGGCACACGGCACCGGCACCTCCCTCGGCGACCCGATCGAGGCCGACGCCGTCCTCGCCACCTACGGGCAGGACCGCGACGTCCCGCTCTACCTCGGCTCGCTGAAGTCGAACATCGGCCACACCCAGGCCGCCGCCGGTGTCGCCGGCGTGATCAAGGCGGTCCAGGCCATGCGGCACGAGGTGCTGCCCCGCACCCTGCACGCCGACGTGCCGACCTCCCGGGTGGACTGGGAGTCCGGCCGGGTGGAGCTGCTCACGCGGGCCCGGCGCTGGGAGCGTGCCGGCCGGCCGCTCCGCGCCGCCGTGTCCGCGTTCGGCATCAGCGGCACCAACGCCCACGTCGTGCTGGAGGAGGGCGAACGGACCCCGACGGCCATGGTCTTCACCGGCCAGGGGGCGCAGCGGCCCGGCATGGGCCGCGAACTGTACGCCCGGTTCCCGGTGTTCGCGCGCGTCCTCGACGAGGTGTGCGCCGCGTTCGACGCGCACCTGGACCGGCCGCTGAAGGACCTCATGCTCGGCGACGGGCCGGAGGCCGACGCACTGCACCAGACCCGGTACACCCAGCCCGCGCTGTTCGCCTTCGAGGTGGCGCTGGCCGGCCTGGCCGCCGATCAGGGGCTGGAGGCCGACCTGCTCGCGGGCCACTCCATCGGCGAGCTCGCCGCCGCCTACGTGGCGGGGGTGTTCTCGCTGGAGGACGCGGCGAAGCTGGTGGCCGCCCGGGGGCGGCTGATGCAGCGGGCCCGCTCCGGCGGAGCCATGATCGCCGTGGAGGCCACCGAGGCGGAGGTCGCCGCGACCCTGGTCGAGGGCGTCGTGGTGGCCGCGGTGAACGGCCCGGCGTCCGTGGTGATCGCCGGCGACTCCGAGGCCGCCGAGACCGTCGCCGCGGGGTGGCGCGAACGCGGCCGCCGGGTCACCCGGCTGACCGTCAGCCACGCCTTCCACTCCCCCCACATGGATGACGTGCTCGACGAGTTCAGGGCCGTGGCCGGCACGATCACGCACCGGCCGCCGAGGATCCCCGTCATCTCCACGGTCACGGGCCGCCCGCTGCCCGCCGACCCGGCCGGCTACGCCGAGCACTGGGCCGCCCAGATCCGGGGCACCGTGCGGTTCCACGACGCGGTGACCGCCCTGCGGGAGGCCGGCGCCGGTCTGTTCGTCGAGGTCGGGCCGTCGGCCGCGCTCACTCCGCTGATCAGGTCCGCCGGGGTGCGCCGTGCCGTCCCGCTGAGCCGGTCCGCCGGGTCCGAGGCGGAGGTCTTCACGGCGGGCCTCGCCCGGGCCCGCGGTGAGGAGCCCACGCACCCGTTCCGCCGGGACCGCTACTGGCTGCCGCCGCGTGCGGCGCGCACCGGGTCGGGGCACCCGCTGCTCGACTCGGTCGTGGAACTCGTCGACCGGGACGAGGTGGTGCTCTCGGGCACGGTCTCCGTGGCCGGGCACCCGTGGCTCGCCGGCCACGTGGTCGACGGTGCGGTGCTGCTGCCGGGGACGGCGTTCCTGGAGATGGCCCTGTTCGCGGGCGAGCGGGTGGGCCTGCCAGGGGTGGCCGACCTGACGCTGGAGAGCCCGCTGGAGCTCCCCGCCTCCGGCTCCGTCCAGCTCCAGGTGACCGTGCACGGGAGGGAGGTGACGGTCCACTCCCGTCCCGACGGCGAGCAGGAGTGGACGCGGCACGCCTCCGGGCTGCTCGACGACACCGGGGCGGAGTCCGGCGCCGAGGACCTGCCGGAGTGGCCGCCCGCCGGTGCGGCGCTGCCCGTCGAGGACGCGTACGAGCGGCTCGCGGAACGCGGCTACGCCTACGACGGCGCGTTCCGGGGGCTGCGGTCGGTCCACCACGACGGCGACACCGCGTACGCCGAGGTCCGGATCCCCGACGGCCTCGCCCCCGAACCCGGCTTCCTCCTGCACCCGGCCGTGGTGGACGCGGTGCTGCACCCCATCGTCCTGGGGCTGGTCGACGGCGGGGAGGGCACCCGCCTGCCCTTCGCGTGGAGCGGCGTGCGGCTGCACGCGGGCGCCGTCGGCGGAACGGAGTTCCGCGCCCGGATCTCCCCCTCGGGCGGCGACACCTACGAGTTGCTGCTCGCCGACGCCACGGGCGCGCCCGTGGCCTCCGTCGACGGTCTGGCCTTCCGGACGTCGGCCCGCACCGCCGCCGACGCCGTCCCGATGTACGAGCTGACCTGGCACCCCCGGACCGCCCCGGCCACGGACGCGGCCAACGGGCTGCGGCCCACCGTCGTCGAGATCGCCCCGGCCGCCGGCCCGGGGGACGCCGCCGCCGCGGCCCTGGCGGCGGTCCAGGACTGGACGGCTGCCGGCCCCGGCCCGGACGAGCGCCTGGTCCTCGTCACCCGGGACGCGGTGGCGGCCGCACCCGGCGACGCCGTGCGCGATCCGGCGGCGGCCTCGGTGTGGGGTCTGGCCCGCACCGCCCAGAGCGAGTACCCGGACCGGATCATCGTGGTCGACCTCCCGGGCGGTGCCGAGGCCGCGGACGCCGTCGAGGCCGCCGTACGCTCCGGGGAACCCCAACTGGCCGTGCGGGACGGCCTGCTCCTGGTACCCCGGATCACCAGGGCCGCCCAGGTGTCCGCAGGCGGCGACGGCTTGACACCTGCCCTGACCCCCGGCGGTACGGTCCTGGTCACCGGCGGCACCGGCGGGCTCGGCGCACTGGTCGCCCGGCACCTCCACCACCGGCACGGCGTGCGCGACCTCCTGCTCGTCAGCCGCCGGGGCCCGGACGCGCCCGGCGCCGCCGAGCTGGCGGCCGAGCTGGACGGCGTACGCATCGAGGCCGTCGACGTGACGGACCGGGCCGCGCTGGCCGCGCTGATCGACGGCCTGCCCGCCGACGCGCCGCTGACGGCGGTGATCCACACCGCCGGTGTGCTCGACGACGCCACGCTCCCGGCACTGACCGGGGACCGCGTCCGCGCCGTCATGGCCGCCAAGGCGGACGCCGCCCGGCACCTGCACGAACTGACCGCGGACCGGGAGCTGGACGCCTTCGTGCTGTTCTCCTCGGTCTCCGGTCTGCTCGGGACCGCCGGCCAGGCCAACTACGCCGCCGCCAACACCTATCTGGACGCGCTGGCCGCGCACCGCCGCGCCCTCGGCCTGCCGGGGACCTCCCTGGCGTGGGGCCTGTGGCAGGAGGGCATGGGGCAGTCCCTGGGCGCCTCCGACCTCGGCCGCTGGACCCGCTCCGGGGTGGCGCCGCTCACCGCCGCGCAGGGCCTCGCCCTGTTCGACCGGGCCCTGCGCGACGGTACGACGGCTCCGGGGGCAACGGCCGGCCAGGCCCTGCCCGTTCCGGCGCTCTTCAAGCCGTCCCTGCTGTCCGCCTCGGACCCCGTGCCGCCCCTGCTGACGGGGCTGGTCAGGCGCCGCCCGAAGGCGGCCGGGACGGCCCCCGCCGCCGGGCGCACCGGGGCGGCGCTGACGGCGAAGCAGGCCGAGGACCTCGTCCGGGCCACCACCGCGTCCGTACTCG
Organism: Streptomyces sp. NPDC000075; assembly: GCF_040301925.1. Taxonomy (NCBI): domain Bacteria; kingdom Bacillati; phylum Actinomycetota; class Actinomycetes; order Kitasatosporales; family Streptomycetaceae; genus Streptomyces; species Streptomyces sp. NPDC000075. Next base: position 43,072 of record NZ_JBEPFL010000011.1, on the reverse strand, counting down.
GGCTGCCCAACCCCGCCGCGCTCGACACGGGCAAGGCGTTCCGGGAGCAGGGCTTCGATTCCCTGGCCGGCGTCGACCTCCGCAACCGGCTGATCGCGGCCACGGGGCGGCAGCTTCCCGCCACCCTGGTCTTCGACCATCCCACCCCGCAGGCCCTGGCCGCGTTCCTCGCCCGGGACCCGGACGGGGGCACGGACCGGCGGGCCGCCGACGGGCCGAGGCGCAAGGGCCGCGGCCGGAGCGACGAGCCGATCGCCATCGTCGGCATGGCCTGCCGTTTCCCCGGCGGTGTCCGCTCGGCCGACGACCTGTGGCAGCTGGTGCTGGACGGCCGGGACGCGATCTCCGAGTTCCCCGTCAACCGGGGCTGGGACCTGGACGGGCTCTACCACCCCGACCCGGACCACACCGGCACCAGCTACACCAGGCACGGCGGGTTCCTGCACGACGCCGACCTGTTCGACGCCGCGTTCTTCGACATGTCGCCCCGTGAGGCGCTCGCCACCGATCCGCAGCAGCGGCTGCTGCTGGAGACCGCGTGGGAGACCTTCGAGGACGCCGGCATCGACCCGACGGGCCTGCGCGGCAGCCGGACCGGCGTGTTCACCGGCGTGATGTACGACGACTACGCCTCGCGGCTCCCCGCCACCCCGCGCGAGGTGGAGGGCTTCCTGCTGGCGGGCAACACCTCCAGCGTGATCTCCGGACGGCTGGCGTACAGCTACGGCCTGGAGGGGCCGGCGATCACGGTCGACACCGCGTGCTCGTCCTCGCTCGTCGCCCTGCACCTGGCCGCGAACGCGCTGCGCTCGGGCGAGGTGGACCTCGCCCTGGCGGGCGGCGTCACCGTCATGTCGGGGCCGAGCACGTTCGTCGAGTTCTCCCGGCAGAAGGGGCTGTCCGAGGACGGCCGGTGCAAGTCCTTCTCGTCCGACGCCGACGGCACCGGATGGTCGGAGGGCGTCGGTCTGCTGCTGGTCGAACGCCTGGAGGACGCCCGCCGCAACGGGCACCAGGTGCTGGCGGTGCTGCGCGGCTCCGCCGTGAACTCCGACGGCGCCTCCAACGGCCTGACCGCTCCCAACGGACCCTCGCAGGAGCGGGTGATCCGTGCCGCCCTCGCCGACGCCGGCCTGACCGGCGCCGACGTCGACCTCGTCGAGGCGCACGGCACCGGTACGAGGCTCGGCGACCCGATCGAGGCCCAGGCCCTGCTGGCGACCTACGGCCAGGACCGCGCCGAACCGGTGCGCCTGGGTTCGCTGAAGTCGAACCTCGGCCACGCCCAGGCGGCCGCCGGCGTCGGCGGTGTCATCAAGGTGGTCCAGGCGATGCGGCACGGTATCCAGCCGCGGACCCTGCACCTGGGTGAGCCCTCCCCCCACGTGGACTGGTCCGCCGGCGCGGTCGAACTCCTCGGCGAACAGCGGGAGTGGCCCGACTCCGGCCGGCCCCGGCGCGCCGCCGTGTCCGCGTTCGGCATCAGCGGCACCAACGCCCACGTGATCCTGGAGCAGGCCGGCCCGGTCGCCGCCCCGGCCTCCACCGCCCGCCCCGACGCGGGGAGCGGAACCGGTCTGCCGGTTCTGCCGCTGGTGCTGTCGGCCCGGACCGACCAGGCCCTGCGCACCCGGGCCGCGGAGCTCGGCGCCCACCTGGAGGCGCACCCCGGGCTCGATCTCGTCGGCGTCGCCGGCACGCTCGCCGGGGGCCGGGCCCTGCTGGAGCGGCGGGCCGTCGTCATCGGCCCGGACCGGGAGTCGCTGCTGCGCCGCCTCGGCGCCGTCGCGGCGGGCACCACCGCGCCGGGCGTGCTCCAGGGCCACGGAAGCGGCCGGGGGGCCACCGCCTTCCTGTTCACCGGACAGGGCTCCCAGCGGGCCGGCATGGGGCGCGAGCTGTACGAGCGTTCCGCCGTCTTCCGCGCCGCGCTCGACGAGGTGGCGTCCCATCTCGACCCGGTCCTGGAGCGGCCGCTGACCGCTGTGCTGTTCGCCGGGCCCGAGACCGCCGACGCGGCGCTGCTCGACCGGACCGCGTACACCCAGGCGGCGCTGTTCGCCGTCGAGGTCGCGCTCCACCGCTTCGCCGAACACCACGGTGTCGTACCCGACTACCTGCTCGGGCATTCGGTCGGCGAGGTGGCCGCGGCCCACGTGGCCGGGGTGTTCGACCTGCCCGACGCCTGCCGCCTGGTCGCGGCCCGGGGGACCGCCATGCAGTCCGCCCGCGACGGCGGCGCGATGGCCGCGCTGGAGGCGTCCGAGGAGGAGGTGCGCGAGGTGCTGGTCCCCGGCGCCACGGTCGCCGGGGTGAACGGACCCCGGTCCGTGGTGGTGTCCGGCGACCACGACGCCGTGACCGCGATGGTCGCGCACTGGGCCGGCCGCGGCCGGCGGACCAGGCGGCTCGCGGTCAGCCACGCCTTCCACTCGCACCACATGGACGAGGTGCTGGCCGGATTCCGCGCCGCCCTGGACACGGTCTCCTTCCACGAGCCGCGGATCCCGGTCGTCTCGAACGTCACCGGCGAGATCGCCACCCCCGGTCAGCTGACCTCCCCGGACTACTGGGTGACCCATGTCCGCGAAGCCGTGCGGTTCCTCGACGGAGTGCGCACCCTGCGCCGCAGCGGGGTCACCGAGTTCGTCGAGCTGGGCCCGGACGGCGTGCTGACCGCGCTGGTCGGACAGGCGGTCGCGGACGAGGACGCGGACGCCGGCCCGGGCGTCGGCGTCACGGTCCCGATGCTGCGTGCCGGACGCGACGACCTGGAGACCGCCTTCGCGGCGCTCGGCTCCCTGCACCTGAGGGGCGTACCGGTCGACTGGTCGGCGGTCCTCCCGCACACCGGTGCCGTCCCGCTGCCGCGCTACCCCTTCGAGCACCGCCGGTACTGGCTGGAGACCCCGTCCTCCGCGTATCCGCTGCTGGACACCGCGGTCACCCTCGTCGACGGCGGGACCGTGCTGACCGGCGAGATCGGCGGGGGCGGGTGGATCGGCGACCACCGCATCCGCGGCGAGGTCCTCGTCCCCGGTACGGCGCTGCTGGACATGGCGCTGCACGCCGGGGAGCTCGTGGCATGCCCGACCGTCGCCGAACTGACCTTCACCACCGCCCTGGCCGTACCCGAGGGCGAGACCGTCACGGTCCAGGTGCGGGTGGACGCGCCCGGGCCGGACGGCAGCCGCGCGCTGCTGATCCATTCCCGCCCGGGAGCCGCCGGCGACGACTCCGCCACGTGGACCTGCCACGCCCGGGGCGTCCTGGTCCCCGGGCGGCGCCCGGCCCCCGCACCCGTGGAACCCGCCGGCGAGGCGGTCGGCCTCGGCGGCGCGTACGACCGTCTCGGCGAGCACGGCTACGGGTACGGCCCGGCGCTGCGGGGACTCCGGTCGGTGCGCCACTTCGGCGAGGACCGCTTCGTCGAGGTGGAACTGGCGCCGCGGTACGCGGGCGAAGCCGCCCGGTACGGCGTGCACCCCGCCCTGCTCGACTCGGTCCTGCACGTCCTGCTGCCGGGCGTCGTCGACCCCGCCGCGCCGGCGGTCCTGCCGTTCTCCTGGTCAGGGGTGACCCGGTACGCGACCGGCGCCACGGCCCTGACCGCGCGGGTCACGGTGCGCGGCGGCGCCGCGAGCCTGGCGGTCCACGACCGCGACGGCCGGGCGGTGCTGACGGCCGACGAGCTGACGCTGCTGCCGGTCGGCGGCAGCCATGCGCCGGCGGGTCTGCACACCGTGGTCTGGCGGGAGGCCCCCGCCCCCGAGGACGGCCTCGAACCGGCCGTCCCGCACCGTGTCGCGGCCGTGGCCGGCTCCTTGGGGGGCGACGTCGCGAAGACGGCGAGGGCCCTGGTGCACACCGTGCTCGACGAGCTCCGCACGGTCCTCGCGGAGGACGACGGCCGTCGCCACGCCTTCGTGATCGCGCCGGACCTGGCGCACGCCGCGGTGCGCGGCCTGGTCCGCAGCGCCCAGGCGGAGAACCCGGGGCGGCTGGTGCTGGTCGAGGCCGCCGAGACGGCCGACGCGACACTGCTCGACGCCGCGCTGCGGACACCGGAGCCGGAACTGGCGCTCCGGGACGGCCGGATCCTGGTCCCGCGTGTGGCCCGCCCCGGGGGCACCCCGGACGGCGGTGCCGGACTGGGGACGGGACCGGTGCTGATCACCGGCGCGACCGGCACCCTCGGCACCGTGCTGGCCCGGCACCTGGTCGTCCGGCACGGGCTGCGGGACCTGGTGCTCCTCAGCCGCCGGGGCGGGGACGCGCCGGGTGCGGCGGCCCTCCGTGACGAGCTGACCGCCCTCGGCGCCGAGGTGAGCCTGGTGGCCGCCGACGTGACCGACCGGACGGCCCTGGAACAGGTGTTCGCGGCGCACGCGCCGGCCGCCGTGGTGCACACCGCCGGCGTCGTCTCCGACTCCACGCTCGGCGGGCTGACGGCGGAGCGGATCGAGGCGGTGCTGCGCCCGAAGGTGGACGCCGCCTGGCACCTGCACGAACTCGCCGGGGACCGGCCGCTGTTCCTGTACTCATCGGTCGCCGGGCTGCTGGGCACGGCGGGCCAGGCGAACTACGCCGCGGCCAACACGTTCCTGGACGCCCTCGCCGAGCACCGCCGTGCGCTGGGCCTGCCCGCCGTCTCGCTGGCCTGGGGCCTGTGGGCGCAGACCAGCACCATCTCCGCGGGACTGTCCGGCACCGACGTCCAGCGGCTCACCCGCTCGGGCCTGCGCCCGCTGGAGACCGAGGAGGCTCTCGGCCTGTTCGACGCCTCCCTGGGCGCGGTGGCCGGCGACGGCGCCGCCGTACTCGCCCTGACCCGGTTCGACCGCTCCGTGCTGTCGGGCCGCACGGACCTCCCCGGGGTGCTGCGCGACCTGGCCGGACCGGCGGCGCTCCCGGCGGCGGCCGTACGGGACGACGGGGCCGGCGCGACGGATCGGGACCCGTCCGGGCCCGGCGACCTGCGGGAGACCGTCCGCGCTCAGATCGCGGCGGTCCTCGGTCACTCCGACCCGGACGACGTCGAGGAGGAGCGCTCGTTCAGCGAGCTCGGCTTCGACTCGCTCACGGCCGTCGAGCTGCGCAACCGGCTCGGCACCGCGATCGGCCGCCGGCTGTCGGCGACGGTGGTCTTCGACCACCCCACCCCGGCGGCGCTGACCGAGCACCTCCTCGGCCTCGTGGCGGCCGAGGAGCGGCCCGCCCCCTCGGCGCCCCGGCCGGGGCCCGTCACGGACGGGAACGGTCCCGACGAGCCGATCGCGATCGTCGGCATGGCCTGCCGCTACCCCGGCGGGGTCACCTCCGCGCAGGACCTGTGGCAGCTGGTCGCCGACGGCCGCGACGGAACCTCCGGGTTCCCCGTGAACCGGGGCTGGCCCGCCGGGCTGTACCACCCCGACCCGGACCACCCGGGCACCTCCACCACCCGCCGGGGCGGTTTCCTGCACGACGCCGACCGCTTCGACGCCCGGTTCTTCGGTCTGTCGCCGCGCGAGGCGCTCGCCGTGGACCCCCAGCAGCGGCAGTTGCTGGAGACCACCTGGGAAGCGGTGGAGCACGCCGGGCTCGACCCGCAGGCCCTGCGGGGCAGCCGGACCGGAGTGTTCGTCGGCGTCATGTACAGCGACTACGGTTCCCGGGCGGACCTGCCCCCGGAGGGCGTGGAGGGCTACCTGTACAGCGGCAGCGCGGGCAGCATCGCCTCCGGCAGGCTGGCCTACACGTTCGGGTTCGAGGGACCGACCCTCACCGTGGACACGGCGTGCTCCTCGTCGCTGGTCGCGGTGCACCTGGCCGCGAGCGCGCTGCGCCGTGGCGAGTGCGAGCTCGCGGTGGCGGGCGGCGCGACCGTGATGGCCACGCCGACGCCGTTCGTGGAGTTCTCCCGGCTGCGCGGTCTGTCCGAGGACGGCCGGTGCAAGTCGTTCTCCGACGGGGCCGACGGCACCGGCTGGTCCGAGGGAGCGGGCATGCTGCTGCTGGAGAAGCTGTCGGACGCCCGGCGCAACGGGCACCGGGTGCTCGCGGTGCTGCGCGGTTCGGCGGTGAACTCCGACGGCGCTTCGAACGGGCTGACGGCACCCAACGGCCCCGCCCAGGAGAGGGTGATCCGTGCCGCGCTCGACTCGGCCCGCCTAGAGCCGGCCGACATCGGCCTCGTCGAGGCACACGGCACGGGGACCCGGCTGGGCGATCCGATCGAGGCCCAGGCCCTGATCGCCACCTACGGGCGCGACCGGCGGCAGCCGCTGCTGCTCGGGTCCCTGAAGTCGAACATCGGGCACGCCCAGGCGGCGGCGGGTGTCGGCGGGATCATCAAGGTGGTGCAGGCCATGCGGCACGAGGTCGCCCCGGCCACCCTGCACGTCGGCACCCCCTCCCGGCACGTGGACTGGTCGCAGAGCGGTATCGCGCTGCTGACCGAGGCCCGTCCGTGGCCGCGCGGGGCGCGGCCCCGCCGGGCGGGCGTGTCCTCCTTCGGGTTCGGCGGCACCAATGCCCACGTGATCCTCGAGGAGGCGGAGGCCGTCCCGGTCTCCGAAGTCCCGGTCTCCGCAGCCCCGGCCCCGGCGGCCCCGGCCTCCGGCGGTCAGGACGGCCCCGCGCCGGCCGCGCTCCCGTGGGTGCTGTCCGCCCGCACCGAGGAGGCGCTGGCCGAGCAGGCGGAGCGGGTCGCGGGCCTGTCCACCGCGGACGAGGCGTACACGCTGGCCTCGCGCGCCGCCCTGCCGTACCGGATCGCCGCGACGACCCCGGCCGCCCTGCGGGACGCGGTACCGGTCCGGGCGCAGGGAGGCCGTCTGGCCTTCGCGTTCACCGGGCAGGGGGCGCAGCGGGCCGGCATGGGCCTCGAACTGGCCGCCGCCCACCCGGTCTTCGCCTCGGCCTTCGACGAGGTCTGCGCCCACTTCGACGCGTCGCTGCGGGCCACGGTCCGCGCGGCGATCGCGACCGGGGAGGGCCTGGACGAGACGGGTACGGCGCAGCCCGCGCTGTTCGCCGTGGAGGTCGCGCTGTTCCGCCTGGTGGAGTCGTGGGGAGTCCGGCCCGACGTGGTGCTCGGCCACTCGATCGGCGAGCTGGCCGCCGCGCACGTCGCGGGTGTGCTCTCGCTGGCCGACGCCGCCCGGCTGGTCGCCGCCCGGGGCTCGCTGATGCAGGCTCTGCCCCGAGGGGGTGCGATGGTCGCCGTCGAGGCGGCCCCGGCCGAACTGGAGGGGCTGGAGCTGCCCGCCGGGGTGTCGGTCGCGGCGGTCAACGGCCCGGCCTCGCTCGTCCTGTCCGGTGCCGAGGAGCCGTTGCTGGCCTTCGTCGAGGAGCGGTTCGCCGGACGGGGCCGGCGTACCAAGCGGCTGTCCGTGAGCCATGCCTTCCACTCACCGCTGATGGAACCGATGCTGGACGGGTTCCGGGCGGTGGCCCGGGAGCTCACGTATCACGCCCCGGAGATCTCCGCGGTCTCCACGGTCACCGGCCGTGCGGCCGGGGAGTGGACCGATCCGGAGTACTGGGTGAACCAGGTCCGCGCCACGGTCCGGTTCCACGAGGCGGTGGAGACCGCCCGGGACGCGGGGGTGCGCACGGTCCTGGAGGTGGGTCCGGACGCGGTGCTCACCGGCATGATCGCCGCCGCCTTCCCGGCCGACGAGCCGGACTCGCCGGTCGCCGTGCCGTTGCGGCGACACGGCCGGCCGGAGGCGGAGGGCGTCGCGGCCGCACTCGGCGCCCTGTTCACCCGGGGTGCCGCAATCGACTGGAGTGCGGTGTTCCCGGGCGCGGGACCGGTCGACGTGCCGACGTACGCGTTCCAGCGCAAGCGGTTCTGGCTCGCCCCGGCCGGACGGACCGATGTGGCCGGCGCCGGACTGCGTGCTTCCGGGCACCCGCTGCTGGGCGCCGCGGTCGACCTCGCGGCGGGCGGTACGGGCGAGGGCGCGGCAACCGTTTCGACGGGCCGGCTGTCGCTGGCAGCCCAGCCGTGGCTCGGCGACCACCGGGTGCGGGGCAGCGTGCTGGTCCCCGGCACCGCGCTGGTGGAACTGGCCGCGTCGGCGGGCCACCTCGCGGAGTTCACCGTCACCGAACCCGTCGTCGTGCCGGAATCCGGGGCCCTCGTCCTGCAGCTGGTGGTCGACGGCACCGAGGTCACCCTCTGGTCCCGGAGCGAGGACGGCGGTCCGGACGGCCTTCCGTGGACCCGGCACGCCGTCGGCACCCTGGCCGTGGACGCGCCCGGGCCCGTGCCGGAGGCGGAGCCGTGGCCGGAGGGAGCCGCCGAGATCGACCTGACCGGGCTGTACGAGCGGGTCGCGGACCACGGCTACGCCTACGGGCCCGCCTTCCAGGGGCTGCGGGCGCTGCTCGTGCACGACGGCGAGCTGTTCGCCGAGGTGGCTTCCGCGGAACCGGCCCTGTCCGCCCCGGGCTTCGCCGTGCACCCGGCGCTGCTGGACGCGGTCCTGCACGCCCTGCTGCCCGGCGTCGCCGGCGACGGGCGGCCGGCGGCTCTGCCGTTCTCCTGGAGCGGGGTGCGGTTCCACGGCACGGCGGGGGCGGGCGACGCGGTGCTGCGCGCCCGCATCACGCCCACGGGTCCGGAGGCGGTGCGCCTGCTGGTGACCGGCGAGGACGGCCGTGTCCTGGTCGAGGTGGACGAGCTGGTCCTGCGGCCGCTCGCCTCCCTCGCGCCCTCGGCGGTGGGCGAGAGCCTGCTGTACACCTCCGCTTGGCGCCGGCCGGACGCGGCCGGCCCGCCGCAGGACGGCGGCGGCTACACGGTCGTGCGGGTCGAGGCGGGTACGGGTGACCTGCCGCAGCGGGCCCGGCACGCCGTCCACCACACCCTCGGTGTGCTGCGCGACCGGCTGGCGGGCGACACCGCCGGACGGCTCGCGGTGGTGGTCGGCTCCGATCTGGCCCATGCCGGTGTGCGGGGTCTCGTCCTCAGTGCGGCGACCGAACACCCCGGCCGCTTCCTCCTGGTGGACCACCCGGACGGGGACGGACCCGGCGACGTCCGGGACGCGGTGCGGGCTCTCCTGGACGCGTCCGGCGAGCTGGAGGAGCAACAGGTCCGGGTCCGGGACGGGGAGCTCCTCGTCCCGAGGCTGGTCCGGTACCGGCGGCCGGACGACGCCCGGCCGCACCGGGAGGAAGCCCTCGCGGGCGGGCGGGTCCCCTGGGACGAGGGGACGGTGATGATCACCGGCGCGAGCGGTGCGCTGGGCGCGGAGCTGGCCCGGCACCTGGTGGCGGAGCACGGTGCGCGTTCGCTGCTCCTGGTCAGCAGGAGCGGCGGCGCCCCCGAGATCGCGGGCGCCGGCGAAGGGGTCGAGGTCACGGCGGCGGCCTGCGACGTCGCCGACGGCGAGGCCCTGGCCCGGCTGGTCGCCCGTCACCGGCCCGTCGCCTTCGTCCACGCGGCGGGAACACTGGCCGACGGGACGCTGGACGGGCTCACGCCCGAGCAGGTCGACGCGGTGCTGCGGCCCAAGATCGATGCCGCCTGGCACCTGCACGAGGCGGCCGGCGACCGGCCGCTGGTGCTGTACTCCTCGATCGCCGGGCTCCTCGGCACGGCCGGACAGGCCAACTACGCGGCGGGGAACACCTTCCTGGACGCCCTGGCCGAATACCGCGTCTCCCGGGGACTGCCGACGGTCTCCCTGGCCTGGGGCCTGTGGGAGACGGGCATGGGCGACGGGCTGTCCGGCGCGGACCTGAGGCGCATCCTCGCGCTCGGGCTGCGGCCGCTGGCGGTGTCCGAGGCGCTGGCCGCCTTCGACGTCGCCACGGCCGGACTCGCCGGCCCGGGTGGAGCGGCAGGCCCAGACGCGGTGTTCGCGGTGACGGGTGTCGACCGGGCCGCCCTCGGCGCCGCACCCCACCCGCCCTCCGTGCTCCGGGACCTCGCACCCCGGCCCGTACGGAACTCCGTGCCGGAGGAAGGTGCGGCCCGGGTGGAGCGGCAGGCTCCGGGTGTCGCGTGGGACCAGCCGGGGGCCGCACTGGAGCTGGTCCGCCGGGAGGTCGCCACGGCGCTCGGGCACGAGGGGGTGTCGGCCATCGCCGCCGAGGCACCGTTCACGGACCTCGGGTTCGACTCGCTGACGGCGGTGGAGCTGCGCAACCGGCTGACGGCGGTCACCGGCGAACGCCTGCCGACCACGCTGGTGTTCGACTATCCGACGCCGGCCCTGCTGGCCGAGCAGCTGCGGGCCATCGTGACGGCCCGCCAGACGGCACCGCTGCTGGACCGGCTGGAGGCGCTGATCCGCGACGGAGCGCTGGACGCGGACGCCGTGGAACGGCTCCGGGAGCTGGTGGGCGCCGCGCCGGGGGCCCGCGGCGACGGTGACCACGGGGCCGGGAGGGACCTCGCGCGCCTGGAGCACGTGGAGGACGCGGACCTGTTCGCCATGGTCGACGGCCTCGACTGAGCCGGGTTTCCGGTCGGGGACGGCGCTCGCGCCGTCCCCGACCGGAATTCCTCCGAACGACGTAATCAATCACATATTCGTTGATAGGGTGTTGAGTCATGGACAAGAACGGTGCCGTACAGCTGGTCGCGAATTACATCGCGATATGGAATGAATCCGACGACCGGCTCCGGCAGGCCTTGATCGAGGAAGTGTTCACCCCGGACGCGAGGTACACCGATCCGAACATCGCGGCCCGCGGCACATCCGCCATCGCCGGTTACCTCGCCGGGGCGCAACGCAGCTTCAAGGGGATGCACTTCACCTCCGGCACCGTCCTCGCCCATCACGACGCGGTCCACTTCTCCTGGCAGGTCGGCCCCGCCGGGGGCGCACCCGTGGTGAGCGGGTTCGACGTCGCCATCCTGGAGGACGGCCGGATCGCCCAGCTGTACGGCTTCTTCACAGGCTACTGACCCATTCTTCCGGCGCATGGTCACCGGGAAACGAATTCGTTCCGACGACCAGCGGAAGCGCCCGCAGAAGGCGCGCCCGTTTCGTTGATCCGGAATCGGGATCGCCGAAAATCCGGTGGAAAGTCCTCCACGTGGATTCGGCGATGCAGTCCCCGATCGTTTCGATCAGGTTCTCGAACAGCCGGCCGACGGCATCGACCGACAGGGGCTCCAGCAGGATCCGCGTGCTGTTCCACCGCCCCAGCCCCCAGTGGGGGAAACGGCGGTGGAAGTCCTCGTTGGCGCAGGCGACGATCAACAGCATCCCGGACTGGGTGCCTGCGCCGAGCCGGTCGAAGAAGGCGAGGGTGGCCTCGTCGGCGAGATGCAGGTCGTCCACCGCGATGACGACGGGGTGGTGGAGAGCGAGCGCCTGCACGAGGCCCTCCGCCTCGCCCTCCCGGCACACCTCCCCGGGCCTCCCGGCCCCGGTCGCCCCGGTCGCCCCGGTCGCCCCGGTCGCGACCGGGAGGCCGGCGGCCCGGTGGTACGACCGCAACGACTCGATCACCGCGAGCGGGTCGATGCCCACCGACCGGCTCACCCGGTACTTCACGACGAACGGAGCCGCCCCGGCCTTCTCCTCCAGCAGCTGGCAGAACTCCATCAGGAGACGGCTCTTCCCCGTGCCGTGGTCGCCCAGGACGGTGACCAGATGGGGAAGGCTGCGCTGCTCGACCCGTTCGAAGGTCCGTTGCAGGATCTCCATCTCGTGGTCCCGGTCGATGAACGGCTTGGTCTCGACGGGGTACTCCACCGAACGTGCCTCGGCGACCCAGTACGGCAGCTTGTCCGCCGCCATCGTCAGGTACGAGACCTGGTCGAGCGTGAGCGACCTGGTCCGGTCGGACACCCAGATCGTGCCGGCCGGGACCTGGGGGAATATCTCCCAGCACTGGTCCAGCAGCGTGCCGTTGACCGAGACCCGGGTCCGGCGGGGGGCGGGGTCGAAGTGCCGCTGCAGCTCACCGGTCGCCACCATGGCGCGGATGGTGAGCCCGTGGCGGTTCTCGTCCGACATGTCGAGGCTGTCCCGCAGGAGCAGGGCGAGCTGGGTGGCCCGTGCCGCGCCCTCCCCCGGGTCGTCGAGGTCGAACAACGCGATCGTGGCCGAGCCCACGGAGGCGAGGACCTCTCCCCCACAGCATTCGACACCCGCCCTGACCAGGGTGTGGATCCCGTCGAGGAGTTCGTCGACTCCGGCGGGGTGTGCCGTACCCACCTCGGACCCCACGTGGGCCCGGACGATCATCACCGTCACCTCCCGGCGGTGCGACAGCGCCGGGGAGGGCGGCAGAGGGCCCCCGCCGGCCGTCGCGTCCATCAGGCCGTGCACGAGCTCCTCCTCGCCCCCGCCCTCGTCCGGAGCCGCCTGCGGCAAGGGCCGGGGAGCCGCCTCGGGCGCCGGCGGCCGCTCGGCCGCCTCCGGCACCTCGCCGACGGCCGCCGCACGTGAGGTCTGGTCGAGCGTCGGGTCGTGCGACAGGATGCGCCCTTGCAGGTCCCGCAGCCACGGACCGGGCTCCAGGCCGAGCTGGTCGACGAGTTCGAGGTGCATACGGTGATAGACGTTCAGCGCCTCGCTCTGCCGGCCGGACCGGTACAGGGCCAGCATCAGCAGCCCGCGGGCCCGTTCGCGCAGCGGTTCGGCCTCCACCATTTTCTCGATGCCGCTGATCACCTCACGGTGCTGACCGCAGTCCAGCTTGGCTTCGAAGTACAGCTCCTGGGCGTCGATCCGCGCGTTCTCGACGATGTTCGACTCCGGCCAGACGATCCCGGATTCCGCGAGGTCGGCCAGGACGTTCCCGCGCCACAAGTCCAGTGCGTCCCGGAGGACCGCGGCCGCCTCGGCCGGGAGCCCGTCGGCCATCTTCTTGCGCCCGAGCTCCAGCAGCCGGGTGAAGACGTGCACGTCGACCATCTCCTGGTCGACCTGGAGCATGTAGCCGGGAGAACGTGTGATCAGCGCGGGCTGCTGCTCGGGGACGCGAAGCGACCGCAGGACCGACCTCAGCGACCACACGGAATTCTGGAGGATTTTCCTCGCCGTGATGGGCGGATCCCCGTCCGGCCAGAGGGAATCGACTAAGCGACTGGTCGCGACCACCTGATTGGGTTCGAGGAGAAGACGCCCCAGCAATGCACGCTGCTTTACCCCGCCCAGAACGGCCCGCTCACCGTCCCGGACGATATCCAATGGGCCGAGCACGCGAAATTGAATCATGATGACCCCCGTTTGCCATGACCAAGAAATGCCGACGCCGACGGTCCGCGCAGGGCAGCGGGACGGAGCGGCCGAACGCTCTCCGGGCCCCCGCCCTCTCGACCGGGGCGGCACACCCACCGTGGTGAACGACGCTGTTCACACACGGGACACCGCGCCACGAGCGTGACGCTCACGCGAGGGCGATCATTCCGGGCCGCACCGCAGGGCCGCACCGCCGGACCGCCGACAGCGGCCGGCGCGCGCCTATCTGGACGACGCGCCAGGACCCGGCGGACGGACACCGGCGCGACCGGACACACGAGTGATTCGATGCGGTCGACATCGCTTCGCGCCCATCCGATCCCCCTCGCCCGCACCTAGGTATAAGTAGCCGGATATTAACACTTGATCATTGCCGAGCGCAACGATGTTCAGACGGGCGACTGAATCCCAACTTCCGCTACCATGCCAGAACTTTACCTGGCTCGAATATCCTCAGAATGCACCACTTTCCCCTCGCCGTTATCAATACGGGCGGCCGATTTTTTTCCGCCCCACCACCCGCACCGCCACCCGCACCGCCACCCGCACCGCCACCCGCCGCGCAGTCCGTGCAGGTGAGGGACCGTCACGTTCCTGCCACAACTGTGGCGGTTTGGCCGGAGATCCATGGCCCGGCTGCCACGGCTGTGGCAGGATCGGCGGTGAAGGGCCCCTGCCGTGGCCCTGTCCTTCCGGCCGGGCCGGGAGGAGTCGTCATGCGTGGACCTCGGGGGAACAGCCGGTGACAGAAGCCTTCCCCGTACCACCCGCGCCCGCCCCCCGGCTGGCCACGGCCGTCGAGCGGGTCGTCGGGCTGGGGGCCAAGCTCGGCCGGAGCCGGGACGAGGTGCTCGACCCGGAGACGCTGAACCGGGCCTGCGGGGTTCCCCTCGACGTCGTACGGGCGCTGCTCCAGGGGCGTGCGGCCGGTGAGCCCGACATCCACGAGCGGTTCCGCCAGCGGCTGGACCTGCTCCACGAGACCCACCGCAAGGACAACGGCCGCAAGTACTCGCACGGGGAGATCGCCCGCGAGAGCGGTATCTCCCGGCAGCAGGTGCAGGCCCTGCTCGGCGGGGACCGCCGCCCCACCATGGACCACTGCGCACGGCTGGAGCGGTTCTTCGGCCGCCCGGCCGGGTTCCTGCAGTCGGAGGACGCCGAGGCGCTCATCTGCGCGCTGGCCGGCGTCGAGAAGACGCTGCTGCGGGAGTACCAGGAGCACAGCGAGCGCAACGCCCTCGCGGCGGCCGGTGCCGGGCGGCGGCCGAGCCTGTACGAGCGGCACGGAGTCGACGGCATCGCGCTGCGCGCGGCGCTGCTGCCGGACCGGGCCCGTACCAAGCTGCTCGAATGGCTCGACCAGTACATGGACGAGTGCCTGGGTGAGGGCGCCGGCGGGAGTACGGACGGACCCGCGCCGAAACCGGGCAACCGGCCGGACCCCGGGCCGGACACGGTGTCCGGCGGCGTCACCGCCGGCGGCGGGCGGGGCTGAGGACGTGGGCGACCTCCGCCGGGCTTCACGGCGCGGACGGGGGGCTGGTCGGGCGGACGGCCGTCGTGCGGGGCGGTACGGGCCGGTCGCGTGGAATCCGCGGGGTCGCGTTCCTGCTCTCCGTGGGAGAGGGGCATAGAGGAGTCGGGTGTGTTCAAGCAGCGCGAGATACGGCAGTCCGTCAGCGCCATGGTGGGCGGGCTCGGCCATCTGAAGTCCCCGGTGGCGGCCGAGGTGATCTGCCGCGCGCTCTGCGAGGCCATGGGCCGGCGGCGCGGGCGGAAGATCGAATTCCGCGCCACGTCCTTCCCTCCCGGCACCGCCAGCGGCCTCGCCCTGAACCTCGGGGACCGGGACCTGATCATCGTCGAGCAGCGGACCGTGGCAGAGCACCAGATCGTCATCACCGGGCACGAACTGCGCCACCTCGAACTCGGCCACTGCCACCGGCACGTGTCCGAGGGCTCCGTGGCCGCCCGGCTCCTCCACCACGACGCCGACCTCCAGCAAGTGGTCGCCTCCGCGCTGGCGGTGGCCGGCCGGCAGAGCCCCGTCCTGCTGAAGGAGGACGGGACCGCCGCCCGCAAGCACCGGATCGAGGAGCGGGCGGCGGAGCGCTACGGGCTCGAACTGGCGCACGCCGTACGGCACCTCCTCACCGTCTCCGACGCCCCCGAGCTCGACCGCGGGACCCGCTCCGGCCGGATCGAGGCCGCGCTCTGCAACCGAGGGGTCCGAGGCTGACCGTGCCCGATCCGACCGTTGTCTTCCCGACGGTGCTGGGCGGCCTCGCCGCCCTGCTCCGGCTCCCCGGCCTGCTGAGGAACCCGCGCGATCCCCTGCTCCGCGCCGTCATGGCCATGCTCGTGTCCTGCGTGGGGGTGTTCTTCTTCACCTCCGTCCCGGTGGTCGCGAAGGTCAACGAGCTCACGGGCGTCCCGAACGCCGCCGCCCCCTTGGACTACTTCTGGGCCATGGCCTGCGCCGCGTCGGGCATCGTGCTGGTCATCAACTGGCGGGGCGGCTCCCCCGAGCGGATCCGGCGGGCCACCCGCTGGTGCATCGCCGGCTACGTGGCCCTCTGCGTCGCCATCGCCGTCCTGTTCTGGCTGGCGGAGGCACCCGTCGAGCGGCTGCGGGACCTGGACACCTACTACGCCGACACCCCGTACATGCGCGAGATGATCGTCCTCTACCTCGTCGGCCACACCGCGGCGTCGACCGTCATCGCCTCCCTGTGCTGGCGCTGGCTGCGCCACGTGGGAGGAGAACTGAGGGCCGGCCTGGCCCTCGTGGTGGCGGGCTACGGCCTCGCGATCTGCTTCGGCCTCCTGAAGTTCACCGCCCTCGGCGCCCGGTGGGCCGGGGCGGACTGGGACGTCCTCAGTACCGAGGTGGCCCGGGCCTTCACCTCGGCGGCCGGGCCCCTCATCGCGACCGGCATGGTGCTCCCGATCGTCGTACGGCGCTTCCGTGGACGCTGGCAGGACTGGACCCGCTACCGGCGGCTGGAGCCGCTGTGCCAGCTGGTGGGCGGGCTGGCACCGACGCCGGCGGCCGTCAGCGTGCCGCTGCTCGCGTCCGTGGGCGTACGACGCCTCCAGCGCGAGTCGCTGATCCACGACGGGCTGCTCACCCTCAACCCCTACTTCGACCTGGGCCTGCGGGCGCGCGCCCTGGCCGAGGCCGTCGCCGGCGGCGCCGCCGCCGACCACGCGGAGGCCGGCGCGGACGCCGTCATGGTGCTCGCCGCGGTGGAGACGATGCGCGCCGACCCCGAGGGGCGGGTGATCGCCTCGTCGCGGACCCTCCAGGAGCCGGCGGGCGAGGACCGCGACCTGGTCCGCATCTCCCAGGCGCTCGCGCACACCGCGAAGAGGACCGCCGCCGTCCGGGCGGCAGCCGGGGGGGCCGTCCGTTGAGCAGCGTCTACTACTACCTCCCCGCCCTCCTCCTGCTCGTCTCCTTCGCGGTGCGGGTGCCCGGGCTGGTGCGGCACTGGCGGGATCCGCTGGTCCGTTCCGTGGGCGTGGTGATCCCCCTCGGCGCCGTGGTGTTCTTCTTCGCCGCGCCGCCGACGGTGTCCGAGGTGAACGCCCTGACCGGGGTCGCCAACTTCTCGGCCCCGCTGGTCTACGCCGTCGTCACCGCCGGGAGCGCCGGCGTCATCAACCTGATGCTGACGTGGCAGGGCGGGCCGGAGGAGCGGCGCCGTGCGGCCACCCTCTGGTGCGCCGGGGTCTACGGGGCGGTGATCGTGGCGCTGCTGGGGCTGTTCGCCCTCGGCGACGCGCCGGACGAGCGGCTCCAGGACTTCGACACGTACTACTCCACCACCCCGTACCTGCGCGAGATGATCGTCCTCTACCTCGTCGCGCACGCGGTGGCGACGGCCGTCCTGTCGGTGCTGTGCTGGCGCTGGGCGCGCGAGGTCACCGGTCTGCTGCGCGCCGGGCTCGTCCTCATCGTGGCCGGCGGGGTCCTGGGCATGGGCTACACGGCCGGCAAGCTCCTCGCCGTCGGCGCGCGCTGGACCGGCCACGACTGGGACGGCGTCAGCACCACGGTGGCCCCGTCGCTGGCCGCGCTCTCCTCGCTGCTCCAGTGCGTCGGGTTCGCCCTCCCCGCCATCGGCCAGAGCCTGCTCAAGCAGTGGCGGCTGCGGTCGCGGTACCACCGGCTCGGCCCGCTGTGGGAGATCATGCGCGAGGTCATCCCGTACGAGCTGGTGCGCATCCCCCCGTGGTCCTCGCTGAGCAGGCGCCACCTGCGGCGGACCTGCGACATCCGCGACGGCCTGCGGCTCCTCGCCCCCTACCTCGAAGGGGGTACGGGGCCGGACGAGCGGGTGCTGACGACGGGGCCGGGCGCGCTGAAGCCGGAAGCGGCGGCGCACGCGGCACTGGTGATCGCCGCGTTCGACTCCCTCCGTACCCGTCCCGGCGACTGCGACGGCGGCGGTGTGGAGGGGCTGATCGACAGTGACGAGGGGCTCGTGCGCCTCTCCGAGGCGGTACGGGTCATGGCGGCGCGCGGGGGCTTCGCGTCCGCCGGCCAGGGCGGCGGCGGGCACGGCCGGCCCCCGGTGGCCCGGAAGACGGTGTCGTGATCGGTACGACGGGTACGGCTCCCGCGGGACCGGCCCGCAGGCGGGCCCTCGTCATCGGCGGCGGGCTGGCCGGGATGCTGGCGGCCGCCGCGCTGCGCGGCGCGGTCGAGGAGGTCCTCGTCGTCGAGGGCGACGAGCTGCCGGACGGGCCGCTCCCCCGCAGGGGGCTTCCGCAGGCACGTCACGCGCACATGTTCTGGAGCGGCGGCGTCCACGCCGCGGAGGCGGTGCTGCCGGGGATCACCGACCGCTGGCTGGCGGCGGGCGCGAACCGCATCCCGATCCCGACCGGGATGGTCGCGCTCAGCGCCCAGGGGTGGTTCCGGCGCTGGGGCCGCGAGACCCACTTCGTCCTGGGGTGCAGCCGCGACCTCCTGGACTCCGTCGTCCGCGACCACGTCCTGGCCCCGGGCGGGGTCACGGTCCTGTCGCGGACCCGGGTCGAGGGCCTGACCGGCAGCGCCTCGCGCGTCACCGGGGTGCGGGTGCGCGGACTGGACGGCCGCGAGCGGGCGGTGGAGGCCGACTTCGTCGTCGACGCGAGCGGCCGCGCCTCGCGGACCCCCCGCCACCTGGAGCGGCTGGGCGTGCGTCCCGCGCCCGAGCGCTCGCTGGACCTCGGCCTGGTCTACGCGACCCGTGTCTTCCGGGCGCCGGAGGGGGCCGCGGGTTTCCCCATCGTCAGCGTGCAGTCGGATCCGCGCAGCGGGCGGCCGGGGCAGAGCGCGAGCATCCTGCCGGTCGAGGACGGCCGGTGGATCGTCACGCAGACGGGCACCCGGGCGGGCGAACCGAGCGGGGACGCCGAGGACTTCGCCGCGTTCCCGCGCGGGCTGCGCCATCCCGTGGTCGGGGAGATCCTCTCCGGCCTGGAGCCCCTCACCGACGTGTCCCTCAGCCGGAGCACGCGCAACACGCGCCGGTACTTCGAGCGGGTGCGGGACTGGCCGGAACGTTTCGTCGTCCTGGGCGACGCGCTCGCGGCGTTCAACCCCCTGTACGGGCACGGCATGTCGGTCGCCGCGCAGACGGCCGCCGTCCTGCGCGGGGCGGTCGACGCCCACGGGGTGGAGGCCCCCGGCCTCGCGCGGCGGGTGCAGCGGGCCATGGCGAAACCGGTCGACGCGGCCTGGGAACTGGCCATGGGGCAGGACGTGTTCTATCCGGAGGCCCGGGGCGGCGGGCCGAGCCTCAAGGACAGGGTCCTGGCCCGCTACGTGGACCGTCTGGTGAGGACGAGCTGCGGACGGTTCAGCATGGTGGAGGACCTCTCGGACGTCACCTCGCTCCAGGCGCCGCTGACCACCCTGGTCCGGCCGCGCGTCCTGCTGGGAGCCGTACGGGGACCGCAGTACCCGCCGCTGGACGGGCCGCCCCTGACGGCACGGGAACTGGCCGTGGTCCACGGCGGGGGCGCCGCCGGCTGAGGTCGCGCCGGGCGGAAGGCCGCGCGCTCGGGGGTGGTGCGTGCGGGCGGGTTGACCACGGAAGGGTGGACATCGGCGCGCGGACGCGCCGATTGCCCCGAATCCCTTCGCCGGCGGCACCCGTTGGGAGCAAGATGGGACCGGGCAGAGACGCACCGCCTGGTGGGGCGTGATCTCAGTGGGGTGAGGAAGATGGTCTGGCGGCACACGGACGCGGAGACCCCCGTACGGCGCGGCGCCGACGGACAGTTCTACGTGGCCGCTCGGGACGTCACCGCGATGCTCCGCGACATGGCGCGGACGTTCGACCTGCACGCACAGTCCGGCGACTCCGCCTGGGCGGTGGACGGCGAGTCGGCCCCGGCCCGTCTGGACGAGGACACGATGCGCACGGTCGCGAGCATCCTGCGCGCGCAGGCGGACGAGATGGACGTCCAGCTCATCGCCATCGCCGACGAACACCGCTTCGGCTGAGGCCGGTCCGGACCGGCCGGACCGGATCAGGTCGCGGCGGGAACGTACCGCGCCACCGCGAGCCCGGCCGGTTTCAAGGCCGGTTCAGGCCCCACGTCTGCAGGACGAAGGGCCGCCCCTTCTCCTCCCCGGTGATCGCCGGCACGTCGAGCAGCGTGAAGCCCGCCTTGCCGGCGACGGCGACGCTGGCGGTGTTCTCGGCCTCCACCTCCAGGATCACCTGCTCCGAGCCCCACTCCTCGAACGCGTACGCGGCCATCACCCGCACCGCCCGCGCCGCGAGCCCCTGACCCCGGTGCGCGGGACCGACCGCGTAACCGATCTCCGTACCCTCGGGGGAACGCCGCAGCATGATCTCGCCCAGCGGCGCGCCGCCGTCGAGGGTGATGGCGAGCAGGATGGTCGTACCCTCGCGGCGCAGCTCCCGGGCCCGGACCAGCCGGGCGCGGGCCGCCGCCTCGTCGAAGGGCGAGACGATGGGCGTCCAGTACGCGATGTCCGGGTGGTCGAACAGCCCCGGCATGGCACCGAGGTCCGCCTCCGTCCAGTCCCGCAGGACGAGCCCCTCCCCCGACAGCTCGATCCGCTCGGGCAGGGGCGACGGGCTGCTGCTGCTCATACTGGGGGACCTCCTTGGCCGGTTCATGACGAGGCAAGATAACCGGCGAAGGGGCATCCGCACGCATGTTTTTCCACCGTCGGGCACCCACGGGGGCACGGCGGGGCCGAAACGGGGTGGGGAGCCGGCTACTCCTGCGGTCCGATCACCGAGTCTCGCTCGGCGTACCAGCGCAGGGAGTCGCGGATGCCGTCCTCGACCGAGTGCTCCGCCTTCCAGCCGAGCAGCTCGCGGGCGAGGTCGACGCGGGCGTAGGCGCCCGCCGTGTCGCCGGGCCTGCGGTCGGTCTCGACCGCCGCCAGAGGGGAGCCGGTGACGGCCTCGAAGGCGGTGACGAGTTCACGGACGGTCGTTCCGCGGCCCGTGCCCAAGTTGATGACCCGGTACGGGGTGGTGCGCGTGACGGCCTCGAACCGTTCGACGGCCCTGACGTGTGCGGCGGCGAGGTCCCAGACGTGGACGTAGTCGCGGATGCCGGTGCCGTCGTGGGTGGGGTAGTCGGTGCCGGTGATCGTGAACGGTTCGCCCGCGTGGTGCACGTCGATCATCTTGCCGAGGGCGTGCGTGGGCGTGCGGATCTGGAGGCCGGTGCGGAGCTGCGGGTCGGCGCCGATCGGGTTGAAGTAGCGCAGGGAGATGACGTTGAGGGTTCCGGCCGCCGCGACGTCGCGCAGGATCGTCTCGAAGGTGGCCTTGGTGCGGGCGTACGGGCTGAGGGGTTCGAGGGCGGACTCCTCGTCGACGGAGAAGTCCGAGGGGTCGGCCCGGTAGATGGAGGCCGAGCTGCTGAAGAGCAGGTTGCGGCAGTCGTTGCGGACGAGGTGTTCGAGGAATCGGATGCCCTTGGCGACGTTCTCGCGGTAGTAACCGAGCGGGTTGGCGACCGAGTCGGGGACGACGATCAGGGCGGCGCAGTCGACGGCGGTCCGGATGCCGGGGTGCTCGGTGAAGATCCGGTCGATCAGGTCCCCGTCGCTGATGTCGCCCTCGTAGAAGATGCGGCCGTCGGTGAACTCGCGGCGGCCGGTGGCGAGGTTGTCGAGGATGACGGGGGTGATGCCGTGGTCCGTGCAGGCGGAGGCGATGGTGCTGCCGATGAAGCCGGCGCCCCCTGCGATGAGTACCTTCAAGGGTCTGCTCCCTGTTCCTCGTTCGTCGGTGCGGTCGTACTACCGGTTCAGGTCCTGCGGAGCCTAGCCGTTGTGCCGCAGGCGGCCGGGGCGGCTAGGTGAGGCCGCCGTCGCTGCGGAGCAGCTGGGCGTTGATCCAGCCGCCGCGCGCCGAGCAGAGGAACGTCACCAGGTTCGCGCAGTCCTGCGGGGTGCCGAGGCGGGCCAATGGTGTGGCGCGGATCAGGTCCGTCTTCTGCTCCGGGGTCATCCATCCGGTGTCGGTCGGGCCGGGGTCGACCGCGTTGCAGGTCACCCCGAGGTGGGCGAGCTCGCGGGCGGCGGCCAGCGTGATCCGGTCCAGCGCCCCCTTGCTGGCCCCGTAGGGCAGGTTGCCGACGGTGTGGTCGCTGGTCAGGCTGATGACGCGGCCGCTTCCGTGGGGGCCGCGGAAGCGCAGCCCGTACTCGCGGATCAGGAGCCACGCCGCCCGCGCGTTGACGGCGAAGTGCAGGTCGAAGCTCTCCGGGGTGGTGTCCAGCAGGCCGGAGTCGACCGACTCGCAGTGGCTGAGCACCAGCGCGGTGACGTTCCCCAGCGCGTCCTCCACGCCGTCGAACAGCCGGCCCGCCGACGCCTGATCGCTCAGGTCCGCCTCGATCGCGAGCGTCCTCGCCCCGAGCGCCGCCGCCTCCTCCCGCAGCGCGCCGGGCGCCGCCGGATCGCCGCCCCACCGCATCCGCGCGTCGTACGGGGTCCAGTAGGTGAAGGCCACGTCCCATCCGGCCCGGGCCAGGTCCAGCACCACGGTCGCGGCGATCCCCGCCGCCCGCCCGGCCCCGGTCACGAGCGCGACGGGCCGCCGCCCTGCGGACGCCTCGTGTGTGTCGTCGTTCATGCCCCCATCCTGAGGCGCAAGGGCGGCAACCACGAGCACCTGTTCTGCGACGGAATCTCCCCTCCCCCACTACCACCCCGCCCTTCCCGGTGTGATCATGATCTTTTCCGAAGCCCCGTCCCACGGAAGAGGAAGAACACCCCCGCGCACCCGCACGCACGAACTGACGAATGAGCTGACAGGTGTCCAAGCAAGACCAGGCCATGCGCCGCCATTTCCACGAGGCCGCCGCGCGGCGCGGATTCTCGATCGCCCCCGCCCAGGAAGCCGCCGTCGAGCGGCTGTCGCGTCTGGCGGGCGAACTCGCCCGGCCCGCCTGGACGTTCCCGAAGCCGCCCCGCGACCTGTACGTCTGGGGGCCGGTGGGCCGGGGCAAGAGCTGGCTGGTGGACGCCTTCTACGAGGGGCTGCCCGACGGCCGCAAACGCCGCCTGCACTTCCACGACTTCTTCCGGCGGCTGCACGACGGGGTGACCCGGCCGGGAGCCCGCCATGACGGGCAGAGCGCCGTCGACGGCGCTCTCGACGAGCTGATCGGGGACAGCCGCGTCCTGGTCTTCGACGAGTTCCACGCGCACGACGCGGGCGACGCGATGCTGATCGCCCGCCTCTTCCGCACGCTGCTGGACCGCCGGATCACCCTGGTCACGACGTCCAACTACCCGCCCGCCGGCCTGATGCCGGACCCGCTCTACCACCACCTGTTCGAGCCGACGATCGCGCTCATCGAGCAGCGGATGGACGTCCTGGACGTCACGGGCCCGGTGGACTTCCGCCGCCTACGCGTACCGGAGGAGGCCGGCCGCCGGTTCGCGACGGGCCTGTGCCTGCCCCCGGACGACACCGCGCTGGACGCGCACGGTCTCACCGCCCCGGCGCCCGCCGAGGCCACCGCCGTCCGGGCCCACCTGCGGGAGCTGCCGGCCCGGGCGGTGCGCGACGACCTGGTCTGGCTCGGCTTCGACGCCCTGTGCGAGGCCTCGACGGCGGTGCCGGACTACCTGGCCCTCGCCGAACGGTTCGCCACCCTGGTCCTGGACGGCGTACCGCCACTGGCCGAAGCCTCGGCGGACGGCCGACAGCGCTTCGCGAACCTGGTGGACGTCGCCTGCGACCGCGACGTCCGCCTGATCCTCATCGGCTCCGACCCCCTGACCTCCCCCCTCCCCACCGGCCAGACCCCACCCCGCGACCTGGACCGCACGGCAAGCCGCCTGTCGATGCTCAGGCGCCCGGACGGGGTACGGGGGGCCGAGCGCTGACGGGAGCCGGCGGAGGGCCCGTCAGGTCACGGGCGGGGGCCGGTCTCCCGCGCCACCCACTCCAGGTACGCCTCGGACCCGCCCTCGACGGGGAGCACGATCCACTCGGGCACGTCGTAGGAGTGCTCGCGGTGGACCCACTCCGACAGGGCCTCCAGGCGCTCGCGGGGCGTCTTGAAGGAGATCCGCCACTCCGTGGCCGTTTCGAGCCCGCCCTTCCACCAGTAGGTGGCCTGGATCGGAGCGTCGACGTGCGAGCAGGCGGCCAGCCGGGCCTCGACGGCCCCACGGGCCAGCCGTCGCGCGGCGTCCTCGTCATCGATCGTCGTCTGCGCGATCACCACGCCGGTCGTCGCCACGCTTCCCCATTTCTGCCGTGTCCGCCCTGTCGGACGACCCTAACCCCGTCGCCCTTCAGCGGAAGTCGGGATCGACGCCGTTGGTGCGTACGGCCAGTACACGGTGGAGCGGCGGCACCAGTTCCCGGTGGGTGACCGCCAGGAGCTGAGCGGGTACCGCGCCCGCGAGGAGACCGGCTACGTATGCGTGGGCTTGCGCCGGGGACAGCCCGGTCACCTTCCGGCGAAGGGCCCGAACGGCCGCCGCGCGCCCGTCCGCGGCTTCGGCCTCCGCCCGTAGTTCCTCGTGCAGGTCATCCACCGGCGTGCGGACCGGCAGCCCCCGGATCCGACCCCGGTAGTCGTCCTCCCATGCCCCCCGGACCTCGGAGACGGCTCCGATCGAGTGCAGGCCGCCGTCGGCACGGTCGACGAGATAGGGGCCGTGTCCCACCAGCATCCGCGCGCGGTCGCGCGTTCGCGCGTACTCCTCGGACTGGACGTAGACCTTCCAGACGAGCTCGTGCTCGGCCACGCGCACGATCACCATCCGCCGGAGCCGCCCCGCACCGGCGGCGGCCTGCGCCTGGTGGCGACGTTCCAGATGCTCCTCGACGAGGCGTACCGCGTCATCCTTTTCGATCACGATCGCAGCATCGCCCGGCAGGCCGGCCCGGCGCCAGCGGATTCACCGCCGCCAGGCCCTCTCACCCGCAGTGGCCCCGGAAAACCGGCGCGCCGGCGCGGGGAAGGGGGCGATAGCGTGCGCGGATGCCTCAGAACGACCCCCTGTGCCCCGACGACCCGAAGCCCCGGCTCGGCCGGCCCCCCGCAGACGGCGCCGCCCCCTGGGATCCCGCGCCCCTGCGCGAGGTCGTCGGCCTGTTCGGCCGGGCCGGGTGCCGGTGGTGGATCGCCGGGGGCCATGCGATCGAGCTGGCCGTGGGGCGCGAGCTCCGCCCTCACGCCGACATCGACGTCCTGGTCCTGCGAGACGACCAACACGCCGTGCAGGACGCCCTCGCCGGGTGGGAGTGGTGGGCCGCCGACCCGCCCGGATCCCTGCGTCCCTGGCGCCGGGACGAGTACCTCCACCCCGGCGTCCACGACGTCTGGTGCCGCCCCGAGCCGGGCGGGCCCTGGCGGATCCAGGTCATGCTGGACGAAGGGCGGGGCGGGACGTGGGTGTCCCGGCGCGACGCCACCGTGTGCCGGCCGGTCGCCGGGATCGGGGCCGTCAGCCCGGACGGCATCCCGTACCTGCGGCCTGAGATCCAGCTGTACTACAAGGCGAAGCGGCCCCGCCCGAAGGACGAGCAGGACTTCGACGCCGTCCTCCCGCTGCTCGGCACGGGCCAACGCACCTGGCTCGCGGACGCCATCACCCACACCCTCGGCCCCCACCCCTGGACCGCCCGGCTGCGCTGACCGACGGCGACACGGCACACCGGATCGCCCGCACCACCGCCGTCGGCCCTCGGCGTTTCGGCCAACCGACACCCCCGCCCCGGGCCAGGACCGGCGCGGGTCGGTGTAGGCGGCACGAACGCGCATTCGCCTGTTCTCCGGGATTCCGGCACGTCTGAAAGACGTGTGTTCGACACGCCGAACGCCCTCGTTGAGCCCGTCGACCGACCCTCAACACCCCTTCCCGGAGGCGAGCATGCATCCCCTGCCCCATCATCGGACCGCTCTCCCCCTCGCCCCCCGAACCGCCCCCGTTCGATTCGCCGCCCCTGCCGCGCGCGTCCGGCGCGGCGTCGGTGACCGCCGCCCGGCAAGGCCCGATGCGAGGTGGGGGGCGTGACCGAAGAGGCGTCCACATCACCGTCGCTGTGGCGGCACCGGGACTTCCGCCGGTACCTCGCCGGGCAGAGCGCCGGCGTGGCCGGCAGTGCCATCACCTCGACGGCGCTCCCCGTGCTCGCCGTGCTCCGGCTGGACGCCACCGCCGGGCAGGTCGCCTGGCTGGCGTTCCTGGGGCAGCTCCCGCCCGCGCTGCTCGCGCTGCACGCCGGCGCGCTCGCCGACCGGTACCCCGAGCGCCGCCAGATGGTGGCCGGGGACCTGGTCAGCGCCGCCGCGCTGGCGTCCGTGTCGCTGGCGGGGGCGCTGGGGTCGCTGACCCTGGCACACCTCATGGTCGTCGCCGTCGTACGGGGTACGGCCGGCGTGCTGCACGACGCGGCCGCGATCAGCCTGCTGCCGAGGCTGGTCGACCGGTCCCTGATCCAGCGGGGCAACAGCCGTACGGGCACGCTGTTCGCGGTCGCCGCCACCGCCGGCAACAACCTCGGCGCCGCCCTGACCGCACTGCTCGGGCCGGCCCGCGCGCTGCTCGGCGACGTCGCCTCCTACCTGTTCAGCGCCTGGTGCACCGCCCGTATCCGGATGCGCGAGGACGGCCCGGCCCGGGCGCGGAAGACCGGGATGCGGGCGGAGATCGCCGAGGGGCTGCGGTACGTGCGCGCCGACCACCGGCTGAGCGTGCTCACGGCCGTGAACGCCGCGACCTCGCTGGCCCTGGCGCTGCTCAACACCCTCTGGGCGCTGTACCTGCTGCGGGAGCTGGAGATGGGGCCGACCGTGTTCGGGGCGGTCCTGGGCGTCGGCGCCCTGGGCGCGGCCGTCGGCGCGTGGGTCGCCCCGGCCCTCGTACGGCGGTACGGGCCCGGGCCGATGATGCTCGGCGCCCTCGCCCTTCCGCCGCTCACCCAGGTCCCGCTGCTGCTCGCCTCCCCCGGGCCCGCCTGGCAGGCCGTCATCGGCGCGGCCCTGTTCCTGCAACTGGCCTGCGCCGGGGCGGCGGGCACCACGCAGCGGTCGATCCGGCAGCTGGTCACCGAGTCCGGCATGCAGGCCCGGATGCAGGCGGTGAGCCTCTGCCTGACCTCGGGCGCCCGGCCGTTGGGGACGCTGCTGGCCGGCGGGCTCGCCACCTGGGCGGGCGTCCGGCCCGCGCTCACGGTGGGCGCCTGCCTGCTCGTCGTCCCGTTCCTGGTCCTGGCCCGCTCCCCGCTGCGCCGCCTGCGGCACATGCCCGGGGACGGCGGGCACCCGGCTCCCGCTCCGGCCACCGCCGCCCGCAGCGGCTGGAAGGGCTCGATGGAAGAAGGACCGGCATGACGCGGACCGCCCCACGGGCGCGCGAGCGGAAGGGCCGCCGCCGGTCACGGGACGACCCGTCACGGCGGCGTCGAGCAGCACCCTCCCCATGACCGCCCGGCCCACGGCGGCTCCTGAACCTCCGAACCGGCGGGTGAGGTTCAACGTCGGCACCGGCACCGGGGTGACCGCCGCCGTGGGCCGCTTCGTCCGTCCGCAGCGAGGGCGAAGCCCTGAGCGACGTCGTCGCCCTCGGCATCGGTGCGCCTGCCCTTGCGGTCCCCGGCCACGGGCGTGCCCCGGGGGAAGTGAGAGCGGCACCTCACCGAGGCCCTCCCCCAGCCAGGGCGACCCGGAACGTCGAACGCCGCCCCCACCCCCCAGGCCCCCCCGGCCACCGCCCCCGATCGAAGAGGAGCCCCACCATGGGATACACCGTCCGCGAGCAATGGCACCGGCACTACGCCGACGGCCACGGCTTCCGCCCCCTGGGCGACGCCGAACGCGCCCTGCTCGCCGAACACGCCCCCGTCCCCGCCCCCGAGCACGGCGGCCGCGCCCTCGACGTGGGCTGCGGCACCGGCGAACTGGCCGTCCACCTCGCCTCCCTCGGCTACGCGGTGGACGCCGTCGACTACGCCGACAGCGCGCTCGAACGGGCCCGCGCCCGGGACACCGAGGGCGGCGTGCGCTGGCTGCGCCTGGACGTCGAACGCGACGACCCCGCCGCCCTGCACCCCGCCGGCTACGACCTGATCACCCTGCGCCTGGCGTACGCCTTCCTCCGCGACCGCGACCGCGTCCTGCGCTCCCTCGGCGAACGCCTCCGCGCCGGCGGCGCGCTCGTCGTCATCACCCCCACCGCCGACCGCACCCCCGCCGAACGGCGCGACATCGCCCTCGACGAGGACGAGATCGCCCGGCTCCGGGCGGGCTGGGCGCGGAGCACCCGGCGGGAGGCCGAGGGCCTCGCGGTCCTCGTCCTGCGCCACCCCCGCGCCCGGGACACGGCAGTGGCGGGGCCACGGCCGTATCCGGGGCGCGAGAACGTACCGCTACCGCCGCCCGCGCCGCATGAGCCAGAGCACCAGCAGGCAGCCGGGAACCGCCACCGTCAGGTAGACCGCCAGCGTCTGGGCCACCCCGTCCCCGCTCGACCTCCACGTGGTGCACAGGAGCACCCCGAAGAGGACGAACAGACCGACGACCAGCCCGGTCGAGAGCGCGGTGGGACGGCGCACGGCGGACTCCTCCCTCATCAGTAGCACTTCACCCCGGCGGCCTTGCCGGTGTAGGTGAACTTCATCTCCACGCCGTTCTTGCACCGGTCGATGCCCTCGTTGCCGAGGGAGACCATGTACGCGTAGACACCGGCGGCGACGGCGGCGCCGATGCCGCCGGTGATGACGCCGATGAGCCCGGCCGCGGTCGCGGCCGAACCGGCGTTGATGGCCTTGGCCTGGGACTTGCTCAGCTTGACGTAGACGTACCAGCCGAGGGACACGCCCCGGGCCACGCGGGACGGGGCCTCGCCGTTCTCGCGGGGCAGGTCGCCCCGGACGACGGTGACGACGTCGGAGTCCTTGAAGGCTTCGACGGCCTCCTCGTAGGTGTAGCCGGCGGAGGCGAGGTCGAGGTAGGCGCCGCCCCCGTCGACGTTCACCACCTCGGCGGCGTTGGCCGGCCGCGCCGCCGCGGCCGGCCCGCCGCTGGCCGACGCGACCGGTGCCACGGCGACCAGCAGGGCGGTGGCGAGGACGGTGGCGCAGGCGGTCCGGAACGTACGGGACGTGGTGGTACCGGAGTTCATGTGGATTTCCCCCATCAAAGCGTACGGATGCACGCATCTGTTGATCAGTCACCTGAAGTTGATCATGAGGATGAAGCCCACCTAAGGGACAAAAGTCCCGACCCCGCTGCCGAAAGTCCCTGCCGGCCCGCTCATCCCGAGGCCTCCTCCGCCACGGGGGCGTACGTCGCGCGCAGGCGCCGGTCATACACGGCGGCCGCCTCAAGCCCCACGGCCGCACGACGTTCGTCCAGGTACTCCGGTTCCTGGACGGGGTACGGCCGGAGGCCGTGGGCGTCGTCGGCCGTGTACTGGGTTCCGTAGAGCTGGGGTTGCCCCTCGTTCACCCGTACGCGGTCGGTGAGGTACGCGAGGTGCCCGGGCGGCGCCTCGCCTGCGTCGACGGCTGCCCTGAGGAGTGCGAGGGCCGCACGCTGGAAGCCGGGGTCGCGGTCGGCGTGCTGTACGAGGAGCCACGCGTCATCGGCCCCCTTCTCCCCGACCAGCCCGAGGCCGGGCCAGCCGTGCTCGGCGACGACCCCCTTGAGCCATGCGGTGTTCTCGGCGTCGATACGGAGGAGGTCGCCCGGCTCACCGTCCTCAAGGAGCCGTCGGCGGGCCGCCTGGTCGGACGAGGCGCGGCGGCGGAGCTCGGCGGCGACGGCGGGGAGGAGGGCCGGCCGCTCGTCCGGATCCATGCGAGGGCCTCCACGGTCGACGGGCATCCACCCAGACGGGCACCGTCACGCTACCGGGATGCCGCTTGCCGTGGCCGGCGAAGACGGATACGCACACGAATGCGCCCCCGGGGCGGGCGGGGCGCGGGATAATCAGGGGCATGGTCACGCCGTCCTCCCCCACCCCCGGCCCGTCGGCGGCCGAGGCGCTCCGCGCCCGGTACGCGGGCCGGCTGCCCGCCTCCCTCGATGAGCTGACCGGGCCCGCCCACGGTGTGGTCCACCTGCCGCTGCACGTCGCCTGGTCCGGGCTGCGCTCCTACGACCTGGACCGGCCGCGCCTGCGCATGGGCCTGTACCGCACGGTCCTGGCCGAGGGGCCGCGCGAGGAACTGGTACGGCTCCTCAACCGGGACCTGCTCCTGGCCCAGTGGCCGGTCCTGCGCACCCTGGTCAGCCGGCACATCCGGCAGGTCTGGGAGGACGCCTTCCCCGAGCTCACAGCGGGCGGGTCCGCCGCGGCCTGAAGCCCGGTGGGGGCCACCGGGAGGATCGCCCCTTCGGTCCCTGGGAGTCCTTGCAGGTCAGAGCGTAGACGGAGGCTCGTCAGGGACTGAAGGGACCGAGTTTTCGAACTACGTACACCGTTTCGGACGACCGTTCGGCGGCTGAGTGCCCGCCTCAGGCGACCGTGCGCGTCCCGGTGCCCGCGACGCCCCGCTGGGAGCGCTCCGTCTTCATGCCGACCTGCCGCGGTTCCACCGTGCGCGGATCCACCGCCTCGCCCGGAGCGCCGGCGCGGTACAGGCCGTCCGGTTCCGCGTCGCGGTCGTGCGGGAGGAGGTAGAAGACCCGCCGCTTCTGCAGTCCGCTGTCCGGGTCGGCCTCCGCGCTGTCGCAGAGTTCGGCGAAGCCCACCATGCGGCCGTCCCGGTAGTAGCGGGGCTTGCCGCGCCGGCGCGGGGTCTTGTCGAGGGCCTGGCGTACGTAGTCGAGCTGTGCGGGGTCTTCCAGCCACACCACCTTGTCCTCGTGGGTGAGATCGCTTGCTTGAAGTAGCGAGCTCATGGCCTTGGTCCCCTCTCGGTCTGACGTAGCTGCTGCACGGGCCGGACTGACCACGCTACCGGGCGCCGGGCACGGGCTATGCCCGAATGCGGGTCGGCGTGCTGTGGCTGGCTCATTCGATGCGTGTCCATGGTAGGTGGCTGAATGGGGTGGCGGACAGTAGGCCCGGGCGGTTCACCCCCGGGCTGCCCCGTTCGCCGGGCGCCCCGTACGGGCTCATCCTGCCTCGTCCGCGAGCAGCGCGAGGCCGGGGTAGAACTTCTGGCCGTTGGAACGGAGCATCTCGCCGGGTGAGGAGATGCCGACCTCGGCGCGGATGCGCGTGGCGAAGGCGCGCGTGGTGGCGGGGCGCAGACCCTCTCCCTCCTGGCACCAGGTGCTGTACGCCCGGTACAGGGCGCCCTGCTCGACCTTGAAGTCGCGCGGCTCGTCGGAGCCGTCCCCGGTGGTGCAGCATTCGGCCAGGAAGCGGCCGATGTGGTCCTCGGTGGTGGCGTAGGCCTGGGTGGCGGTGCGGACCACGGTGGGTCCGGTGAGGGAGGGCTTGGTCTTCAGATAGGCCATGGCGCCCTGGATCATCCAGTGGAGGATGCCGGCGCCCTCGTGGTTGACGAGTTCCTCCGCCAGATTGTCGATCTTGCGGTGGTCGGGGACGACCCTGTCGAACGGGATGAGGCGGATCCGGCGCCAGAAGGCGTGGCCGCCGGTGCCGACCTCGGGGCGGTGGTTGCCGAGCAGCCACAGCTTGTGGGTGGGCTCGAAGCTGAAGTAGTCCTGCCGCATGCGGCGGGCCTTGAGCCGGTCGCCGCCGGTGAGGAGCTTGACGCGGGCCTCGTCGAACTTGTCGTGGGGCTTGAGCTCACTGCACACGAACAGGCGACGGCCGTGGAGTTCGGTGAGCTCGGTGGAGTGCTCGTTGAACTTGCCGCGCTCCATCAGGAAGCCGGGCGGTGCCACGTCCGCGTAGTCGCCGAGGATCTTGATCACGATGTCCATGAGCGCGGACTTGCCGTTGGCGCCGATGCCGTACAGGAACGGCAGGACCTGGCCACCGACGTCGCCGGTGATGGAGTAGCCGAGCAGGAGATGGACGAAGGTGATCATCTCCTTGCCCTTGTCGTCGTCGCCGAAGGTCTCCGTCAGGAAGCGGGCGAAGCGCGGGGTGGGGCTGGCCTCGGGGGCCAGGAAGGTCGCGCGCGAGTGCAGGTCGCGGAGCGGATCGGGCTTGCGGAGCTCCCCGGTCCGCAGGTCGACGACGCCGGCGGGGGTGCACAGGGCGTACTTGTCGCCGTCGAGGGTGTCGGGGTCGAGGGCGAGCTCCGGGGAGGCCTTGGCCTGGGACAGCATGGCCTTGACGCCGGAGGTCGACATGGCGCGCTTGCGGTGCTGGGCGAGCTCGCGGTCGGTGAAGTGGCCCCGGGGGTCGTGCAGGGGCATCTCCTCGGCCATGTCGCCGGCCGCCCAGATGGCCGCCTTCTCGCCGCCGGTGCGCTTCCAGCGGTACTCGTCCCACACGTACCAGCCGAGGCCTTCGACGTGGCGGAAGCGGTGGTTGTGGAGGTGGGCGAAGAGCTTGGCGTTGCCGCGGTCGGTGAGGTTGACGAGCAGGCCGGACTGGACGAAGTCACCGGGGCGCGAGGCGGCCCCGCCGGGCGTGGAGACCTGCTGGGCGGGCAGCTGGGCGGCGGCGGTCCCCGCCGGTTCCGCTTCGGCCGCCGTCCCGGTCGTTTCGGCGGCGAAGACCGCGAGCTGCTCCGCGGCGGCGTGCGCGTCGAAGCCGGTGCCGGTGCTTCCTGCGCTGCTCATGAGCGTCCCTTGGGGTGGATAGGGCGGTGGCTGCCGGCGCGGAGCGCGGAGTCGATGACGAGTTGACTGCGGCGCGACTGGCCGGGGCGGGCCGCGTTCGCGGCCTCGGTGAGGAGGTCGGCGCATTCAGCCGGGGTGATGTGTCCGCCTGCGGCCAGGCCTCCGGCGGTGAAGGCCGCCCGGTTGAGCTTCTCGCTGAACGCGGTGCCCGAGGGCGCCTGGGCGCAGTCCCGGACCTCGGCGAGGAGCGGGGCGAGGATGCGGTGGGCGTCGTCGGTCCCGTTCGCCCGGGTGGTCCGCGTACGGCCACGGCGGGGTGCCGCGGCCCGCTGCGGCGCCGGGAGGGCGGGGTGGTGGCCGGTGCGGGCGAGTTCGGCGTTGAGCCACAGCGGCAGCGGCGCGGGCGTGCGGGAGCCGGGCAGGGGGTCGTAGCCGCCGTCCGCCGTACGGGTGCCGGGCGCGACGATGTAGCCCCCGGTGGCCCGGACGTCGACCTGCCAGGCGAGGGCGGTACGGGTGCCGTTGCCGCTGGAGGAGCGGACGGCGGGGCCTCCCAGCGGGGCGCGGTACCAGATGTGCAGGCCTCCGCTGGGGGTGCGCACGCGCAGGGTCCCGGCGTCCTGTGCGGGGTCGGGGCGGCGGCGGAGGGCGGCCAGCAGCGCGAGGGTGTCGTAGCCGGAGCCGAGACCGCTCAGGTCGACCCGTTCGTCGATGGGGATGCCGGGCAGCAGCCGCTGACGGTCCGGCAGGGGGGCCGGGTGGGTGTCGACGTCGATGACGACGAGCCCGGCCGGACCGCAGGAGACTCCGACGCCGAACCGCGGCTCCCGGCGCCACCAGTCCCTGATGACACCGGTGTCGGTGGTGGCGGCGTGGAAGCCGTGGCACCAGCGCCCCTCCCCCGGGCAGGCGCAGGCGGCGGGGGCGTGGTGGTGCTCGCGGCAGCGGGCGCAGTTCGCGGGCGGCGTTTTGGTCCCTGGGGCGAGGGGGTGGACGGGCATCCCCTCGGCCGCCAGCCGGAGCGCCGTCTCAAGCCCGTACGCGGAGCCGACGGCTGCCGCTGGCGGCGGCGTTGCGCTGTGGGCTGGCACGTGTGTCTTCCTCGGCGGTGCGGCGTGGCTCGGTTGGGCTGTGTGAGCTGGTCGGAGACTTGGCCCCTCTCCCCGGCAGGGACTGAAGGGACCAAACTTTCACAATGCCGGAGCCTAGCGCAGCGACACGCCGAGACGGTGCAGGTGGCTGTGACTGTTTTGATTTTTCAGTCCCTTGAGTCCCTCCGCCCCTGGCGGCCTGCCAAGGGCTTGCCCAGGGAGCCCCGCCCGAATTGCCGGTTTCTTCGGTCCCTGGGGTCCCTGGGGAGTCCCCTGGGCCAGGGACTGAACTCTGACGCCCCTTCCGCGCCCCCTCCCCCTCATCCCCACTCCCCTGGAACAGGGACGGAACGGCCGTCAGACCCTCTTCGGTCCCTGGTCCCTTCGGTCACTGACAAACCTGCAGGTCAGGCCGTCGTCGCCGAAATCGCAGGGACCGAAGGGACTGAGTTTTCTAGTTATAACGCGAATATGGCACTGCTACTGCTTACGCCCGCGCATACACGCACGCACGTAAAGGCTGGAAGAGTGAAAACTGAGTCCCTTCAGTCCCTGCCTCTGTCCTTGAAACTGCTCTGACCTGCGGAAACGCGAAGGGACTGAGGGACTGAGGGACCAAGGGACTGAACGAGACCCGCTGGAGAGTCTCTCCGGTCCCTCTCAAGCAGGCTCAGTCAGCGACGTCTGGCTTCAGTCCCTGGGCCGAAGTACGAGGGACCGAAGACCGTAGGGACTGAACGGCCGGGCGCTGACGGGTCACAACGCCCACCAGCAATACAGCCGGAGCCCGCAAGCCCGAGCCCCCCGAGCCAGCCGGCTCAGTCCCTCCAGCACTTCCCCCGCCACCGGGCCCCGCCCGGTCCTCCGGGCGTCCGGAGGACCGCTGTGGCGGTCTGGTCGTCGGGGGCTGAGAAGTAGTCACACAGCGGCATGGCGGCGATTCTGGCACCCACGGAACGGCCGCCCGGCCCGCGGGCCCTCGGAGACGCGACGCCTGACATCGCCCCGGTGTGCTACCCGGTTCGGCTGTCGTAACCCATGCCCCGGCGGATATAGTGGGCGCACAAGTTACTCAGGCACGAAGGGCCCTCCACCCAGTGGAGGGCCCTTCGTCTTGCCGTGCCGGTCCCTGCTCCGGCCCCCCTCCCACCTCCGCTCAGGCCACCTGGAGCTTCGGCCTGCCCGTCGTCGGCGTGGGCGGTGCCTGGTGGTAGGTCGGGAGCTTCAGGTTGGGCAGGTCGCCCGCCTGGATGCGGACGAGGGCCGCCCGGAACGCCGCCTCCATGCTCTCCGGGCTCTCGTACTTCGCCGCGAGCGGATGGAGCCGGTACGAGTTGCCGTTGCGCTCCTCGCTACGCGGCCTGAGCACGATGTTCAGCTCGCACAGCGGCGCCATCAGCCCGCTGACGGCCTGCGGAGTGACCCCGTACTCGGCCGCCATGTCCTTCTGCCGGACCGTCAGCGCCCCCCCGAAGTCGCTCCGTGCGACCAAGTACTGGAGGAACTTGACGGCGGACCCTGACAGCGGCAGGGCCCAGATGCGCTCCGCGACGATCGGAGACATGACGTTAGCCATGGGACGGCCTTCCTCGTGAGCGGTGGCGGTGGTCCGTGGTGGAGGACGGGCCTGGCAGCACTATCACCCGGTACGTTTCCTTCCGCGATAGTCGGCCGCCGCCCCGAAGTCGAGGTCGAGTTCCTCCTGATGGGCACCCTGCGGGCCCACAGCGTAGGGGAAGGCCGCGACGTCGTGCTCGTGCCGGCCGGCGATCTCGGCGAGTACGTCGTGCTGGGCCGTGCTGTTCCCGTGGAACCACAGGCGCACGTTGAGCTGGATCCGGCCCCGGCCCGCCTTCTCCACCCAGTTGTAGCCGCACAGCGCCTGCACGGCGCGGTTGACCGTCGAACGCGTGATCATCTTGCCGCCCTTCTGAGCGGCGATCTTGTTCAGCCCATCGGTGATCTCCTGCTGCGTGTACGGGGTGACGCCGGTCCCCGGCACCTGCCCGCCGGCCACGAAGAGGAAGACGCAGAGCTGGGACTTGGTGATGCTGTTCGCGACGGCCAGCTGGGCGAGCAGCTGCGTGAACCAGTTGCTGGCCAGGCTGTAGCCGGATCCCCCGGCCATGTCGTGCACGGCCTTCGGGTCGGCGGCGAACTCGAGGTGTACACCCTTGAGCCGACGACGGCCCCCGGGATCGGCGGCCTCGGCGACCTTCTCCCCGAGCTGCTGGCCCAGGACCGCGAGGATGTCTCCGTACTCGGCTTCGCTGCCCCCGGAGGTGGGGGCGGGCACGGGTCGGGGCCCGCGCCGACGACGGGCGGGCGGATCAGATGTCACGTGACCTCCTTGTTACTCAGGCGGTCCGAGGCTATCCAAAACTCAAGCACCGCTTGTCTTTTGACGCGGCGACGCGCCGATGGTGCCCTCCGGGCGGCGTCTCGTTCGAACACGGCGCCAAAAATCCACGCCACGTGTACTTTTCGCTCCGCAAAGCGCCGAAAGTACACGCCTGCTTGATTTCGGTTGCCGCGATGGCGACACGTACATGTAGCTGCCACCCATCCTTGGGTGCAGTTTTCGGCCCTCCCCCGCACCGTCCTGACCTGCGCAGCAGCCGCGCGGCCCCGCACCCGCCAAAACTCAACCCCTGCTTGATTTTTCCGCGAAATGTGCCCGCCAGGTACACACTCGCGCACCCCGAATGTGTCCCGGGCGACACATCGCCTCGGGCAAACCAGCAGGTCAGAGGCCCTTTCAGCGCGGCGCCCTCTTACTAAAAGAGCCCCGCCGACGCACAGCCCCGCGCCTCAGCACCCGCAGCACCGCCAATCAGGCCGAACCCGACCCGCCCCGACCCGACCCGCCCTGACCCGCACCACCGAACACGAGCCCCCGTGCGGGGTGAGCCGACCGATCACGGCCAGTGGCCACCCGCACCACCGCCCACCTCAGCCACGTTGCGCATGTCCTGGCCCCACCCACCCGCAGTCGCCGACGACGCCCGGCCACCCCGGCGGGGCACCGCAAGCCCGCCAGGGCTGAGGAGCTACCGACCCTGGGCGGCTTGATGAGGGGCCCGGGTTCAGGGCGGCTCCGTCGATTTCCGGCGCAGCGCACGAAAATCGACCCACAGAACGGCACCTCAGGGCGCCGATCTCCATGCACCTGGTGTCCCGCGACCTTCGCGGCACTGAGAGGCCGTCAGCGGGGCACACAGCGCTTTCGGCGGGGGCTGAAGCCGTCTCAGAGCCCTCAGCGTCACCTCAACGGAGCTGCGCGAGTGCGGGACGGGGTGTGGAGTTGAACGGGTCGGGGGACTCCAGCTGCGGCATGTGAGCGGCACCGGCGATCACGCTCCCCTCCCCTCACCCCGCCCTCTAGGGCCTCGTGATGCGCTCCTGCGCCAAGGTAACCGCTGATCTTTTCCGAGCAATCCGCCCTATACCAGGCCAACATACTTCGGTGTGCCTCTTCGCCTTCCCGCGAGAAGGTTAGTAAGGTACCCGCATGACCGCTCCATACGATCCGGAAGTCAGGGAAAAGGTAGTCGCCAAGCTGCCCGCCACCCTGCGGCAGGAACTCAAGGTCCGCGCAGCGCAGTTGGGCGTGGACATCCAGGACGCCGTCACCGAGGGCGTGCACGCCTGGCGTGCCGACGCGTCCGCGGCGACCGCCGTCGACACTTCAGGGGCCTCCTCCTTCTCGACGTACCTCCCCACCGGCCTGTACGGGGAGTTCAAGGAGGACTGCCGGGTGCGCGAGGTCCCGTACAACCAGGGGCTCGCCCAGTCCATCCGGCTCTGGCTCGACACCCACCCCTCCCCCACCGGCCGCCGCCGTCCCGCGAACGAGGGTGCGCGCCGGATCGTGGTCTGCAACCAGAAGGGCGGCGTCGGCAAGAGCGCCATCAGCAACGGCCTCTCCCAGGCCCTCGCCGAGACCGGCGCCCGCG
Organism: Streptomyces sp. NPDC000075; assembly: GCF_040301925.1. Taxonomy (NCBI): domain Bacteria; kingdom Bacillati; phylum Actinomycetota; class Actinomycetes; order Kitasatosporales; family Streptomycetaceae; genus Streptomyces; species Streptomyces sp. NPDC000075. The sequence continues at coordinate 5,644 of NZ_JBEPFL010000011.1, read as the reverse complement.
TCTGCGTCATCGACTTCGACCCGCAGGGCCACCTCACCCGCCACCTCGGCGCCGAGATGCTCAGCATCAAGGAGCCCAGCCTCGCCAAGCACATGCTCGGCGAGATCGACGGCCGCGTCCGCGACCTCCTCGTCCCCATCGAGCACGGCGTGTTCGCCGGCCGCCTCTTCCTCCTCCCCTCCTGCAAGGACGCGTTCCTCCTCGACGCCCGGCTGGCCACCACCCGCCACGTCCGCACCAAGGAGACCGCCCTGGAGAAGGCGCTCGAAGAGCTGGAGAAGGAGTTCGACTACATCGTGGTCGACTGCCCGCCCAGCCTCGGCTACACCATGGACACCGCCCTCTACTACGCCCGCACCCGCGAGGGCGAGGCCCCTAAGACCTCCGGCATCATCGTCCCCGTCCAGGCCGAGGACACCTCCGCCGACGCGTACGACATGCTCAGCGAGCAGCTCGAGGACCTGATCGACGACCTCGACATCGACATCGCGCAGCTCGGTTTCGTCGTCAACCTCTACGACAGCCGCAAGGGCTACGTCGTCACCTCCTCCCTCAACAGCTGGAAGGAGTTCGGGGACCCGCCCGTCATCACCGTCATCTCCGACCTCAAGGAGCAGCGCGAGGCCGTGCGCGTCAAGCTGCCCCTGCTGCACTACGCGCCGGAGTGCGAGCAGTCCGAGGCCATGCGTGAGATCGCCCGGAGGATCGCGGCATGAGCAAGAGCGACCTCCTCGGCACCGGCGCGGCCTTCAGCAACGCACGCCGCACCGCCGGCCGCAGCGAGCGCGGCCGGGCCAAGGCCATCGCGCAGGGCGACGTACCGGCGTACGAACTGATCCGCGTCCCGCTCGACCAGGTCTCCCCCACCCCCCTGAACCCGCGCCGGAACTTCGGCACGGACGAGGAGAAGACCCGCTTCGGCGAGGAGCTCCGCCAGACGCAGCTCTCGGCGTGCGTCGCCGTCAGCCGCGGTGCGTACCTCTCGCTCTGGCCCGACCACGAGGGCCGGATCGGCACCGCCGCGTACATCCTCATCAACGGTGAGCGCCGCTTCCGGAGCGCGCTGCACGTGGGGCTGGAGTCCCTGGACTTCGTCGTACGCGACGACCTGGCCGTCTCCCGGACCGACTTCATCGACCACCTCCTGGCGGAGAACCTCGAGCGCGAGGACTTCGACGTCATCGAGCGCGCCCGGGGTGTGCAGCAGCTGGTCGACAGCTGCGCGGAGCAGGGACGGGAGCACGGGGCGAAGTCGCGGGCGGCGGAGCGGCTGGGCAAGTCGCCGTCCTGGGTGACCAACCAGCTGGTGCTGCTGGAGCTCCCCGAGGAGATCCAGCGCATGCTCAGCTCGGGCGACATGCCGGAGCGTGACGGACGCCTTCTGGCGCGGGCGGCGAAGGACCGCCCGGGGGCGGACGCGGCGATGCTGCTGGACCTCCTCCAGGAGAACAAGACCCAGGAGGCCCGGGCGAAGGCGGCCCAGCGGGAGATCCTCCGCGAGGCGACCCGCGAGCCGATGCCGACGCCGGCCCCGGCCCCTGTATCGGCCCCGGCCCCGGATCCCGTGGCTGCGCCGGCAGTGACGGCGCAGACTCCTGTCGCCCACGCCCCGGAGCAGTCCGACCCGCAGCCCGGACTTTTGTCCGCGGACAAAAGTCCGGCGGTCCCGGAGGCACCCCGGGCAGCCCTCACTGCCCCCACTCCCCCGGCCGAACCGGTCGAGACGATCGCCGCTCCCCTCCCCCAGGCGGCGCCCCCGTCGCCCGAGCCCGCAGCAGCGACCGAGCCCGAACCGGCTGGCGCACGCGAGCCGGAGACGGTCATCCCGGAACAGGCGAGCAGCCGGGAGGCGACCCCGGTGGCATGGACCGACCCCCAGGCGGTCTTCGAGGCGATCCGCCAGAACATGCCGCCGAAGCAGCGCGCGGAGCTGACCATGCTCCTGATCGACAGCAACGGCAGGTCCACCGCCCGCTGACGACCGGTCTGCTCAGCACGACACAGCGGCCCCGACTTTTGTCCACGGACAAAAGTCGGGGCCGCTGTCGCTGACGCGCCGCAGATCTTTGTCCGCGGACAAAGCTCCGGAGCGGCAGCGCTGGGAACCCTCCCGCGCCCGCGCCCGACTTTTGTCCGCGGACAAAAGTCGAGGACCCCCATCGGGTCTCCGCCCCGTCCCGCAGCCTCGTATTCAGGCCCGTCAGGGCGAGTGGTTCTGCGCGCTTGAGTGGGCACGGCTGCTCGGGGAGCGGGGGCGGCAGGAGGAGGCGTTGGAGGTGCTCGCTCCGTACGTCGCCACCGGCTGGTGGACGGCCGTCGAGGCACAGGTGCGACTGCTGGAGGCGTGGGGGAGAGCTGAGGAGGCCATCGCGCAGGCCCGGCCGTACGCCCGTGGTGGGGGCTTCAAGCTGGAGCTGCTCGCGCGCTTGCTCGTCCGGCACGGATGCCTGGACGAAGCGCTCACGCGCCTGATCGCCGGAATCGAGGACCCCCGCCTCGCCTCCGCTCTCGTCGAGCTCAGCGAGGGGGCGGGCCGGGACGAGGAGATCGCCGGGCTGCTGGCCGTGCGGATCCCCGCCGGGCACCGCTGTGAGGAGCCGTGGTGCTGCCGGGGCCTCGATCCCGATACGGCCCTCGGCCTGCTCGCCGCGGTCCGCGAGCGCCAGGGCCGTGTCGACGAGGCGATCGCGCTGCTGCACACCCGGCAGATCGCCTCCGTCAACGGCCAGGACCAGCTGGCCGACCTGTTGGCGCGGCAGGGCCGGATCGAGGAGTTGCGTGCGTATGCGGGATCCGACCCTCACGGGCACGCCGTACGCCGTCTCGCCGAACTCCTGGAGGAGAGCGGCGACCTCGACGGCGCCCTCGCCGTATACCGGCAGCCGAACGATTCCCCGGCGTCCCCGTCCCACACCGCGCACGCACTGGCCGCCCTCCTGGTCCGGCACGGCCGCGTCGACGAGGCGGTCGAGGTGATGCGGACCCTCGCGGACTCCCCCGACGGTGCGGACGACTCGGTCGTCGACATGCTGTGCACCCTGTACGCCGACCACGGCCGCGTCGCCGATGGCCTGGCCTACCTCGACACCCGCACAGCGCGCCACGACGGCCAGGACGAAACGGAGTCCCTCAGGCTGCGGCTGAACCTCCTGGCGGCCGACGGCCGACTGGATGAGGCGATCGATCTGGTGGGGGAGCACCCCGAGGGCGGTACGTGGGCCACGGCCTGGACCCTGTCCGACCTTCTTGCGGAGGCAGGCCGTACCGGGGAGGCCGTCGCTGTCCTGGAGGCTCGCGGCGCCGCCCACTCCACCTTGCTGGCCGGTCATCTCATCGACCTCGGCCGAGTGGAAGAGGCCGTGCGGATCCTCCGGCGACGCGAACCCACACCGTTCGACCCGGTGTGGTCGGGGACCTTCGTGCCGTGACGTGACCGCCGACTTTTGTCCGCGGACAAAAGTCCGCTCTGCCAGGCCAACGGCTCAGGAGCAGGAGCGAACCGCATCGTCCCAGGCACCAGGGCTGCGGTAGTGGTTCTTGTGCCCCGCGGCAAGTACGTGGCGCAGTTCGGCAAGGTGCGGGGTGTCCGTGGGAAGATCCAGCCAGCCGAGCAAGGCGAGTGCGGCAGCCGGCTCCAGGTCGCCGTAAACGTCGTGGAAGCTCGCCAGGAGGCCGCGGAAAACGGCCGCATGCAGGGCGGGGAGCCGCATGGCGGTGCGGTACGTGAGCTCCTTCACCGTCCAGCGCACCGGTCCCGAACACTCCAGAACCCGAGCGGCGCGGCGGAGCAGGGCTTCCGTTGGCTCGGCCACCACCCGGTCGATGTCGATACCGAGAACTGCGGCGAAGGCCGACGCGGAAGTGGCATGGTCCTCGAACCAGTCCACCCACAGCGAGTAGGTGACGGCCTCGGCGTCCCGGTCCGCCTCCAGCCGCTCACGGTAGCCGTCCCACAGTACGTCGGCCGGCAAGGGACCGTCCGCACTCTCGTTCGCGAACCGAATCTCGCACGTGACCCAGTACTCGTCGAGGAGGTCCAGCAGTCCGAAAGCCAGCCGCAGCTGGTCGGCCGCATCCAGGTCTTCGGCGAATACATCACCGGCCCAGGAGTGCGCCACCTGGTTGGCGGTGAGCAACACGTCCGGTTCTTCGTCGCTCACCCAGTTCTCGCGCACCTGGCGGACGCCCTGATCGGCCAGCCACCGTCGCGCTGCCTCCTCGGCTCGCATCTCCACTCGGGAAGTATGGCGAGCCTCTCAAGATCCGAACGAAACGGGCTGGCTCCGGCGTCTGATCGGGTCTCCCAGGAGCTCCGTCAGCTCCCCCTCGACTGCGGCGAGGAGGGTGGGTCCCCAGACGGTGAGGGTCTGTTCCCAGGGATGCCCGAAGGTGCCCAGGCGCAGGTCGTGGGTGAGGTGGAGGTAGTAGTCGCCGTCGGGGTAGGTGCCCAGGCCGGGCCGGGGCGGACGGCCGGGCATGTCCGTGCGGCGGGGGTCGTAGCGGTAGCCGCCGTGCTGCCAGTCGAGCCAGTACACGAACTCCCCGGGCTCGGTGGCGGCGAGCAGCCCCCGCTGGACGATCGCGTCGAGCTCTGCGGGGAGGTCCGGGACGAGCCGGTGGTGGGAGTGCAGGTTCCATACGGCGGAGGGGGAGGGGTCGGTGATCGCGGGCCGGCAGGTCACGCTCGGCTTGAAGGCGAAGTCCGCGTAGACCCGGTCCCACAGCGGGCCGTCGTCGTGGAGCCAGTCGAGGAACTGGGCGGGCCGGCTGGACTCGGGGGTGCCCAGCGGGCTCCAGCGGTAGGAGCGGACGGTGGTGGCCTCGGTGAAGCCGGACTCCAGGAGCCTGGCCCGCAAGGGGCCGTCGGCCTCGGCGAGGACGGGGGACCCGAGCACGTTCCGACGGCGCCAGCGGTTGGTGCAGGCCCGGACGAAGCCCGCGTCGTCACTCGTCAGCCCGCCGACGATGGTGAAGGGCTGCTCATCGCCCTGGGCCCAGGCGACCGCGGAGACCAGGCCGTCGTCTCCCAGCAGGACCTCCGTGAACACGTCCCCTTCGACCGAGGCGCCGTCCGCGATCATCTCGGCGTAGGGAATCGCGTGGGGGCCCGGGGAGCCGGCGGCGATCGCCCATGCCCGCTCGGCCTGCTCCCGCACGCCGTACAGGTCGTGTACGCCCTCCGGGGGAGGCTCCGTCGCGGGAGGCAGGGGGCCGGCGATCAGCACGGAGCGCTCCCAGCCTGCGGTGAACCCTGCCGCCGTCAGGACCGGGCCCAGTTCCGGCGAGTCGTGCCCGTACACCTTCCACTCCACCGGCTCACCACGCTCAGCGAAGGCCGCCTGCTGCCGGCGGACCAGAGCGGCGAGATCCATGCCGGGAGGGAGAGGGGAGTGTTCGACGGTGCCGTGGGTGCCGTAGTGCCGACGCACCACCGGCCCGTCGGCCGCGACGACGACCCCGACCGGATGCCACGCGGGCACCCGCCCCCGCAGTTCGTTCCACCGCGCCCACCGCTGCCCCATGTCCATGACCGGGAGCGTAAAGGGGCGTGCCCCCCTCCCCGGCCCGTGGGGTGGGCACGGAGCGGGGGGGGGGGGGGTGTTGCGGGGGGCGACAGAGGGGGCCCGCGGGAGACCCACCGGGC